>CAVBGZ010000157.1:0-5830 GCA_963595075.1 Waltera intestinalis | reverse complement strand
ACGCTTGTGGACATCGTGTAAGACGTGCCAGCATAGCATCTTAGATGTGTGCCTGTACGCAGTGATGGATGAAGCAAGAAGCTCCGACCTCTAAGCGCAAGCGTGGGTCGTGGGTAGTTCACGTAGTAATATGATGTATTTGATTTGTATAGCTGATATCATTCTAGTGGTGCTTTTACTTTATATTCGTAACTATAAAGATCATCATTATGGTAGTAACTTTAAAAAGGATTTCCCAGATGCTAATTAATGTGTTCGCTCATGATGTGGGCGAACATTTTTAATTTTCGTTACAAATTATACATAAACATTTCCGTTTTTCGTTATAAAATGATGTTGAACATTTTTAAATTTCGTTATACACTTCTAATTAGAAGGTGAAAATATGATATTTAAAAGGAAGGTGTACCAAGATTTATTGAATTGGAAACGATTATCGAATGGTCAGTCTGCCGTTTTAATAGAGGGTGCACGTAGAATTGGTAAAAGTACAATCGTAGAAGAGTTTGTGAGAAATGAATATGATGATTATTTAATATTGGATTTTGCCTTGGAGAGTACGGAAATAAAAAATAATTTTGTAGATAATATTGCGAATTTAGATACATTTTTCAGAAATTTGTTTTTATTGAAGGGAAAATCATTGAAAGGAAAACATTGTGCGATTGTGTTTGATGAAGTGCAATTTTTTCCACTTGCTAGACAGGCTATAAAATATTTAGTGAAAGATGGTAGATATGATTATATAGAAACCGGATCTTTGGTTTCTATTAGAAAAAATGTAAAGGATATTCTTATACCTTCAGAGGAATATCGTATTAAAATGTGGCCAATGGATTTTGAGGAGTTTTTATGGGCCAATAAAGATGATGTTACCTATCCTTTGATTCAAGAGGCTTTTGAAAATAAAAAACCTCTAGGGGATGCGATTCACAAAAAAATAATGGTTAAATTTCGAGAATATATGGCAGTAGGTGGAATGCCACAGGCTATCGATGCTTTTGTGAAGGGTGCAACGTATGAACAAATTGATTTTGTGAAGAGAAATATTATAGCCTTATATCAAGAGGATTTAGCGAAATATGATGATGAAGCACATGATAAAGCATCGGTTGTTTTTAGAACGATTCCAGAACAATTAGAGAATAAAAATTCTCATTTTAAATTATCAAAAGTGGATAAAAATGCCAGGTATCAAAAATATATAAATGCAATTTCTTTTATTTCTGAATCCATGATTGGAAATGAATGTATTAATGTAACACAACCAGAAATTTCGCTTGAACTCTATGCAGATCGAAGTAACTTTAAATTGTATATGATGGATACTGGACTCTTGGTATCCATGATTATGTCGAGTTCTTCTAAGACGGATGAGAATATATATAAGTCACTTATATTTAATAAATTAAGTGTCAATCAAGGAATGATCATGGAAAATATGGTGGCACAGATGTTAAGAACAAGTGGGCATGAATTGTATTTTCATGAATATATGTATTCTTTGAATGGACAAAAAGAACAGAAATATGAAATTGATTTTATAACGTTGCGCAAAAAGAAAATTTGTCCAATTGAAGTAAAATCATCAAGCTACTCATCGCATAAATCTTTTGATTATTTTATTAAGAAATATCCAATTAAAGTGGATGATCGATTTATTGTTTATACCAAAGATTTAAAGTGTGAAGATGGTATTACGTATATACCAATCTATATGACAATGTTTATTTAAAATGAAACGGGGAGGAAGTTATTGTGAAACTAAGTGATATTGATTTTTCAGCTATCTCTAGAATGATGGATAGTATGAGTGATGAAGAAAAAGAAAAACTAAATGATTATGCGAATAATATGATGAATAATATGAAAGAAAAGATGGAACCTGAAGTGGAAGAAGATGTGGATTTTTATTCTTTTCTAGGAATTGATGAAGAAGAATACAGTAATCTTCCTGGTATTGTGTTGGATCAGCTTGAATCAGCTTGTGACATGGAACAATATTATGAGGATGTAAAGGAATCGGATTTTAGTGCAAGCGTTCTATTTTATGGTAAGGCAACACTGAATATGCTTCGTAAATATATACAGCCCATTTTTAAAAACTTTTTTGATGGTTTTTCAAATGCGTCTACTACGACGATTTATTCCTATTTATATCCGTTAATGAATCAGGAAAATATTCATTTATTAGTGGATGAAGAGTTTGGCGATAGCGTGTCTTGGGTTGAACTTAAGAATACTTTGCAACAAGTCTATATAATGGTGCAAAGAGCAGAGTATGATTTTATTTCGTATGAAGATTTGAGCTCATTAAAACAAGTCTTAATACAAGATAAAGGATTGCTTAAGATTAAAATCTAACTTTAGTGTTTTAATTATTACACTTAGATTGATGTGTGTTTTACTTTTAAACCATGAAATATAACCTAAATGATACTTTTTTTTACAAATGTAGAACTAAAATTCTACATTTTTTTTATAAATAATGGTATATTATGTGTGTATGAATTTAAGTGATATTGAGTTGGAATTAAAGCGATTACGTTCGTGTTTTGATATGGTGCGTTTACTTCGTGAAGATGAGATTCCAAATGGTGAAAAAAGGGCTTGCGAATGTTTTAAATTTTGGGATAAGGAGTATCCTTGTGCTCAATGTATTTCTAAAAAAACATTGCGAACAAAAAAGCAGAAGACAAAGATTGAGTTCTTAGGGGATGCTGCTTATTTTGTGATGACAAAATATGTCGAGGTGGATGGATGCCCTTGTGTAATCGAAATGTCGAATAAAATGAATTCAGATTCTTTAGTGGATGCCTATGGTCGTAAGCAGATGATTGAAAAGTTGGAATCGTATGAAGATCATTTATACAAGGATGCTTTAACGGGGATATATAATCATAATTATTATGAGGAAGAAGCACGCTTTATCAAAATTCCAATGGGTGTTGCGAAAATAGATTTGGATGATTTTAAAGAATATAATGAACGCTATGGATTAAGTGTTGGTGATGATGCATTATGCATGGTTGCTAGTGAAATAGGTAAATATATTCGAAAGACGGATACTTTAATTCGATTTGGTGGAGATGAATTTGTATTAATATTACCTGGAATTAGTGATGAGATTTTTGAAAATAAATTAAATCAAATTCGTACTCATATTCATTCTTTAGAAACTAAAAGTAATGCGGAAATGCCGATTTCTTTAAGTGCGGCTGGAATTGTCACTTACAATAAAACGGTTGAACAGACTTTAGTGTATGTGGATCAATTGCTAGAAGAGGCTAAAGAAAAGAAAAATTGCGTTATTGTTGGAAAAGATACATTTTCTGAAGTGAAAAAAATCAAGAGAAAACAAAATATATTGATTGTGGATGATTCTGAGATGAATCGTGAAATCTTAGCGGATATGTTGAAGGATGATTTTGCGACTTTCTTTGCCAAAGATGGACAAGAATGTATTCGAATGATCACAGATCCGGACAATAAGATTGACTTGATTTTACTTGATATCGTGATGCCAAATGTAGATGGATTTGGAGTCTTAGACTATATGTCCAGACATCAATATATGGATGATATTCCAGTGATTATTATTTCAAGTGATGGTTCTAAAGAAACGATTCATAAGGCATATGAAATGCAGGCAAGTGATTATATTTCTAGGCCTTTTGATAAAAAGGTTGTGTATCGTCGTGTAATGAATGCGATGGCTCTTTACAACAAACAAAAGCGTTTAAGTTCTATTGTTTCGAGTGAGATTCATGAAAAAGAGAAAAACAATCGAATGATGGTGAATATTTTATCGCATATCGTTGAGTTTAGAAATAAGGATAGTGAAGGACATGTTTTACATCTTCAAACGATTACTTCTATGTTGCTTGCAAGCCTGATTCAAAAAACAGATCGATATCATTTAAGTGCTTCACAATGTAATTTGATTAGTTTAGCATCCATCATGCATGATATTGGAAAGATTGGGATTCCAGAAGAAATATTGAATAAGCCTGGAAAGCTGACCGCAGAAGAATTTGAAGTTATGAAAACACATACGACGATTGGTGCAGATATTTTGGATCATTTAAAAATGTATCAGAATGAACCACTTGTGAAGTATGGAAAAGAAATTTGTTTAGGACACCATGAAAAGTGGGATGGAAAAGGATATCCAAATGGATTAAAGGAAGATGAGATTCCAATCAGTGCTCAAGTTGTATCGATTGCGGATTGTTACGATGCACTTGTAGGAAATCGTGTGTATAAACCACCATTTACGCATGAGGAAGCTATGGAAATGCTTTTAACTGGAAAATGTGGTCAATTTAATCCTCTTTTATTGGAGTGTTTAAAGGATATTCGTGAACAATTAAAATTAGAATTGGAAAGTGAAAAAGGAGAATAAAATGAATTTAGAGGAATTGTATACAGAAGTAAATGGGGATTATACGGAGGTTGTGAGTCGATTTGGCGACAGCGAAGCCATGGTCAATAAGTTTGTTCATCGCTTTTTAGATGATCATAGTATTGATGATTGTAACAGTGAAGATTTGGAAACCGCTTTTAGAGGTGCTCATACAATGAAGGGAATTTGTTTGAATTTAGGTTTTCAATCTTTGTTTGAAATTTCAAATGAACTGACTGAAAAGTTAAGACCTTTAGAAAAAATTGATTATAAAGATTTATTGGATCAATTAAATAAGGAATATGAAAGAATTGTATCGATGATTAAGGAAGTAGAATAGGCTACTTCCTTTTGTTTATGAAAAAATTTCATTTATTATGAAAATGTTTTCTTTTCTGTTATAATAGGAGCATTGGAGGGATAAAATGAAGAAAGGGTATAATATTACGGTCGGTATTTTTATCGGCTTGATCGCAGGTGTTATTATAGGTGTGATTATGCCTGCTTGGATGAATTCAATTCTTACGGTTGTTTCAACCATTTATATGTCCGCATTAAAAATGATGATTTTCCCATTGGTATTTACAAGCTTGGTCATGGGAATTATAGGAATTGGAGATATTGCGAAGACGGGTAAGGTTGGCTTACATGCCTTATTATGGTATACAGGAACGACAGCTTTAGCTTCAGGTATTGGTCTAGTTTTACCTAAAATTTTAAATTTGGGTAAGGGTGTTAAAATCGTAGCGACAAATACAGAAGTAGAGGCAGCTAGCTTTAATGGACTTTTGGATACGATTGAAAATATCATTCCATCGAATCCTTTTGAAGCTTTCACAAGTGGAAATATGCTTCAAGTCTTAGCGTTTGCGGTTATTATTGGATTAACTTGTCTTGCGATTAAAGAGAAGGCAAAACCATTTGTTGATTTATGTGATTCGGTATATGAAATCTCTATTTTCATTATTGGAAAGATTATGTATGTGACTCCATTTGGTATTTTTGCCTGTATCGCAACAGTGATGTATGCCAATGGTATTTCTACAATGGTTTCATTAGGTCAAGTATTGTTTGCGCTTTATGTTACATTCTTTGCGTATGCGTTTATTGTGTATGGGGCCATGCTTAAATTTATTGGAAAGTACAGTCCGTTTAAGTTTATAAAGGATATTGCGCCTGCCGCAATGAATGCGTTTGGAACATGTTCTAGTAGTGCAACAATTCCGATTTCAATGAAGTGTGCAACGGAAGAGATTGGTATTCCTGAAGAAATAACATCTCTTACATTACCTTTGGGGGCAACAATCAATATGGATGCCGTTTCCATTTTGATGTCTTTTATGATCACATTCTTTGCGTCTGCTTTAGGCATGGATTTATCTTTGGAAACGATGCTTATGGTACTTGCTTGTAACGTATTGTTAA
>CAVBGZ010000156.1:0-5854 GCA_963595075.1 Waltera intestinalis | reverse complement strand
ATATAATGACTTAATAAATCAATGAAAAGAAATTTATTTTATTGTGGCTTATTTCTAAAACTTATTTAGTTATATCTATCGGCTGACGAATCAAAATCATAATCTGATTGATTTGTTCTTGAAGCAATTCAAAATCCGATTGGTATTGAACCGTATCTGGATTGTTTATAGATAATTGATAAATACTATTTGAAATGTTTCTTAGAATTAAAATCGTATCAATCAACTCTTCGCTAGGGCTGGCACGTGGTACTAGTCCATTGATCAGCATCCTTAGATAGGATTCTCGGGATAGCTTGGATTGTTTTACTAAACCATTTAGGTGTTGAAGTTCCTGATTATTCAAGCGAAGCTTTATCTCTTTTTTCTTTGATTTCATATTTCTTCTTATTTCCTTCTTGAACAAGGGCAAGAAAAAAGATGCCCACAAGAACACCGGATGTAAATATTAATAATATTTTAAATAAGTTCATATCATTTCTCCTTAGGGTCTTAGGGATGTGCCCTAAATCCTTGTCTTTTGGCCCCAAAAGACGTTGCTTGCTACAAATGTAGACAACTATTTGGCTACATTCTTCTTTTTGGTTGGAATCAAACCGGATAGTTCAGATTCCATCTTTTCTAACATTTCTTTCTTTTGATTTAGGAGTTTTAAAGTGGAAGTCAGTGTTAAATTTTCTTCATTTAACTGTGCCAGCTTCTCATCATTTTTTGCTTTTCTTGCTTCATAATATTTGATTTTCTTTATGATATCTTCGTACTTGATCATGATTTATTTTCTCCTAATGAAAGAATTGTGAATACTGTTTTTGATGGATTCGCTTTTTATAATCTTCATCTTTTTCTAAAAGATGTTCATCTTTTGAATAATGATAAAGTGCATCGGATAGCTTTTCATTTTCATCTACAACAGATTCATTACCATACTTCAACGTGTTTTTTACATGTTCATGATTTAGATTTGGTGAATCACAAAGCACCAAAACTTCATGAACCGAAGAAGGAACAATGTATAAATCATGACCAAGCTTTGTCGCAAGATCATTTAGTACATTGGGATAAAACATACTGGCTGCACCATCTGTTCTTTTCTCATTGGAAACAATAATGAGTTGTTTATCTTTTTTCTGATAGGCTATATTTTCAGGTACGCCTAATAAAAATGTTTCGATTGGTTCAATTTTTGGAGTCAGTATTTTTGGAGAAGAAATCAGTGCATCTTTATGAAGGGTAGATATATCAATTCCATAAATGTCCATAAGTTGATTTGTGACTTTGGCCGAACTGAATTTTTCATCTGTTGTCTGTATCATAATGCGATAAACGATGGCCAAATCACCAACAATAGTATGAGGCATATTTTTTAATTCCTGTTTATGCGTATCCGCATTAATGACATTGATATACAAAAAATCTTTCATATCCTCATAATTTAATAGGGCATTCACATCCTTTAAAACTTTCTTATTTTCAATCATTGTTGACCTCCTTTTCTAATTCATCCATATAAAAAGCCAATCGTGTTTGTTGATTGGCAGTGTTGATTTCAGTAAATTCTAATGTCATTTCCATGTTATTTATCCTCACTTGTTTGGTATAAACCATAGAAGAAATCATTGGTTTCTCTTTCTTCTATTTCGTGTTCATATCCAGAAATCGCAAAGACCATAGAATTAACAATTTCCGAATACATACGTTGCTTAGCTTCAATAAATGCTTTAATTCCTTCCTGATAAGTAATGATTTCTAACAGATTTACTTCTGTTTCTTTTGAATAAGTATACTCTGTGATTAATTCATCAATCTCATCAACCATACATAATTGTGCCTGGACCATTTGTTGATCTTCCGGTGTAAGGTTTGCGTAATTAAAAATTTTAGCGTTGTAAGTCATTCTTTTTTCCTCCTTTAGACTCCATAGAATAAGATTCTTCATGTTGCATATCACCAAATAAACTAGCCATGAGTTCAGAATCATTTTTCGTCATTTCATAAGAATCCAGATATTCATGATCGACTAAATGAAATTCCTTTTTCTTTGTTTTTTCACTTTCAACAAGTTCTGTAGCTGTTATCTTCAAGGCAGCCTCTTCATTTAAATCTAATGAATCTGGTGTTTTGTTAAGATCCATTAACAGTAAAGTTTCGTTAAAGAGAATCGGTTCTTCCTCTTTTAATGTCTTCATTTGTTTAAACATAATATTTAAGAATTGTTTCTTAACCGCATCATTCACCAATACTTCAACAGGTTGATCTAAGATATCTTTATAATGCTTAGAAGGAACAACAGTAGGCTGTTTTGTATCGGGATTGATGTAGGAATAGGTCATGCGACTAATGTTGTCACAGACTTCTTTGATTTTCATTTTTTGAAATAGATCGAATTGTTTGTTCAATTTGAATGGTCTCCTTTCTTGATGTTTGGGTAATAAAAAAGACGAGCTACAACTCGTCTATAATTACAATTCTTTCTTTTTTATAGGTTTTAAATAATTCTTTTTTAAAGTTCTTTCATCTTCGAAAAAGGTTTTTTCTGATTTTGAAAGGGAATGATTTTCTAATTTCAATTCAGTTAGTTTTAATGTGCAAATTAAATCCGCCACTTGGAATAATCGGTATTGGGATGGAATTACTTTTCTAAATTCTACGTTTTCTAATAATGCATTAAATACAGAAGAGAGAACACGTGTTACTTCTACTTGCCCATTATCGTAATATATTTTTACAACATCAAAACTACAAAATAAATCCATATTTTCTCGAATTAGTGATGATAGTTGTTTACTTAATTTACCAGTGGCTTCAATAGAATCATCAATATGCTTCTTTTCGATATATATTGTTTTGTAAGAAATATTAACATGCCTAATAAATGACATTAATTTTTTTAATATTTTTCTTCTATCATCTAGCGACATTCCTTTGTATTCTTCTTCTGAACGAATAATAGGACCGGCATGAACACAGTGATTGGGCAAGTTTAAATAAGCTAATTCATCGTCAAAATGAGCTAAATCAGACTGAATATCAACGCTTTGATTGTGAAATACTAGCGAAATAATATAGTAAGGAGCACGGTAATCATATTCACCAAAATCCCCAGATTCATCAACGAAAACACTTAGTTCCATTATGCATCCTCAACTTTCCAAAAAGAAATGGCGGGTGTCTTACCCGCCGTTGTGTGGACCCGGGTCTTTCGACCAGCCCTAGCTTTTAAAAGCTTTTTTACACCTTTATTATAGCTAAGTAGGACTTTAAAATCAAACTTTTTGTTTTTGCATTTCTTGTAATTCTTCATTTATATCTTTGTATATTGTAGGGTGTTTATCTATACATTCATACTTGTCTTTTAATTGATTCATCATATAGCTTGTAGCGCTAATGCCTGTTCCATCATTATCTAGATGAAAAATAATGGTTTTAATATTTGGATTTCTTGTCAGAAATGATTTTAAAGATATAGGAATATCACCATTGACTTGATTGGTTACACCAGCGAGTGATAGATAATTCTTTGAAATAAAATCTAAATTATTGTCTTTTAATAAGGTCATATAGGATAAAAGATCAATGGCTGATTCAAAGACATGGAGTTCATTACTATTTAGATTTGTGTAATTAAAATTAAATGCTTTATTACTTCCTGTATGATCTAGTTTGAAATTCTTATAAATGCTTCTTTTAAAAGCGTAGGCAGGCTTTTCATTATCGTAGCCAACAAAGACAACGTTCTTATAGTATTTACTTTGATAAAGCATGTTGTTGTCGATGAAATAATTAACGATTTCTTTATCGATTTTTCTTTCATCACACAGATAATGAATAAGTGCATTGTTGTTTGTATCTTTTTCGGGTAGTACAAACTCTTTTCGCTTTCTAGGCTGTTCACTAGTAATAACTGGCTTATTTGTTTTTGTTAAATCTATTAAATACCAGCAGGCATCTAGAAATTCCATTCCTTCTACTTTAACTAAATAATCAATGGCACTTTTTCCACCAATACGTCTTGACCACCAGTAAAATTTGCCGTTAGAAAAGTGCAGGGAATCATGATAGCGATGGTAATAATCGGTTCTTCCGTTTTTAATAAGGAGATCTGAATGATAATTTTTCATATAATCAAAAGCACTGAGTGATTTAATGCTTTGCAGAGTTGTAGGATCAATATATCGATTCATTATCTTTCAATTCCTTTATTGATTGTTGGTGCCATCTTTTCAATTCCATGTTCCTTACAAAATTTAAGAATTTCTTTTTTATTTGTGAGTTCACTATCTTCTGTATAAATGATATTTACTTTGTATTTCTGATTAGGAATATTTTTAAGCCATCCATTCATAAATTGATTAAGTTCATTTTGTTTAAATGGATCATCTACGACTTCATAAAACTGCATGTTATCCTGCTGATAAGTTTGGGGAAGCAGTAGCTGCTTATCTGGATCAATGATAAATTCAACATCAGGATCGGCCATTAAATCTCCGTTTAATTCATAATTGTGTGCCATCGCATATCGATTTTCATCAATCATCTCAATATTCAAATCCATAAAGTGAGGGGTTGAATATTTCATATAGGTGGCTTCACCAGTCAGTATGGGCCTGGCAATATCTTCAAATAGTTTATAGTTTTCATGTTCTATATCTTCTTTTGTCAGCATGATTAATTTCTCCTTATAGATCGGTTCTAATTGTTCAATCATTTCATGAGCTATACTTTGAATGTTACTAAGAATGGATTTCAATTCTTTTGGATCATGGCTTGCATAACTTGCAATATAGCCAAAGGAATATTCAGAAGTATCAAGCCCGAAATGATCACATAATACAAAAGCCAACGATTCTGCTTCTATTTCTCGTTGGCTTTTATCTTTATCGTTTTGTTTATGAAGTATGCTGTGGGCATACTCATGTATTAATGTTTTTGCGATATGCAAATCTTCTAAGTCTTTATTAACAACAATCTTATCTTGGGTAGGGGAGTAATAGCCTTTTGCGCCATTAATAAAAACAGGATCTTCCATTTCATTTTTAAATTCAATTGGAGTTGGACAAGCGGTTTGAATCGTTTCAATCATCGCAAGGATTTCTTTATTGGATCCTTTTAAATCCGAAATCAAAGAGGGAAGAGGTTCTCCTGATGTTTGTGAGATATCAAATACCGTTGTTGTCTTAAAACAAAGCTTTTCGATTTCTTTTTCTTCTTGAATAGGATTACCATTCTCATCCAATGTATCCACAATTCTTTTTTCTTTCTTCGGAAATGGAGCCAGAATAATTAATCCTTTTTCACCTTTATTTACCTGTCGGTTGAAATTGTATTTCCAGGAATTATATCCGGCTACATGAGTTGCGTTTGGATTTTGTTGAAGAATCAATAAGGTGTTGTTTAATGAATAGCTATGAAATTTACTTAAACAGGATAAATAGTTTTTGAATTTATCCGATGAGTATACATCTTTAACGCCTTGTTCTATTAGATCAAATGCTTGTGCCGTCTTATCATTATTGGGCATGTTTCACCATCCTTTCTAAAATGGGTAAAAGAAAAGCACTACCAAGTTGGCAATGCTTAACTTAATTTAATCTTTAGATAATTGTTCGAATCTATTCAAAACTAGAAGAAACCATTTTTTGTTAGGTTCTTCTAATATTTCTGATGCATCCCATGCCCAATGGTTAAAATAACGCCATTGAGAATATATGGCTGAACCTAATAGGGATACATCATCAATATTGTCTATTATGTTTTCTAATTTTTCATTACCATATAATTTATGAAATGCTTCTCCACAATCCATATCAAATCCAAGTTTTTCACAATCAATAGAAAATTGCATATCAACTAATTC
>CAVBGZ010000155.1:0-5871 GCA_963595075.1 Waltera intestinalis | reverse complement strand
ATTCCTTTTTATTCTCCCTTCTTAAAAATTCCTTTGTCCTTTCTTCTTTTGGATTTTCAAAAAAATCTTTTGAACTTCCCTCTTCAACAATTTTCCCATTCTCAATCAAAATCACACGATTGGAAACGTCTTTCGCAAATGACATCTCATGCGTAACGATCATCATAGTCATACCTTCATTGGCCAAATTCTTAATAACACTTAATACTTCACCCATCAATTCAGGATCCAATGCGCTTGTTGGCTCATCAAAATAAATGATTTCAGGATTCATAGCTAAGGCACGCGCAATCGCAACACGCTGTTGTTGTCCACCCGATAAAGCGGATGGATAGTGATTTGCCCAATCTTTAAGGCCTACCTTTTGTAACATTTCTAAGCCAATTTTATTTGCCTGTTCTTTTGACATCTTTCTAGCTAACGTTAATCCTAAAGTTACATTTTCTAAAGCCGTTTTATTTGCGAATAAGTTATAGTTTTGAAACACGAAACCCGTTTTTTGTCGGATATCTCCTATCTCTTTTTTTGAAATAGAAGCAAATGGATATTGTTGATTATCAAAAACGATTTCTCCTTGATCTGCGGTTTCTAGAAAATTTAAACATCTTAGTAATGTCGTCTTTCCTGAACCACTTGGGCCAAGAATGGCAATCACATCCCCTTTATTTACTGTAAGGTCTATACCATTTAAAACAGATAGCGAGCCAAAAGACTTGTGTATATTTTTTACTGACAAAACTGACATCTTCTTACCCCCAATAACTCAATTTCTTTTCACACCAAGACTGAACCCAAGTAAGAATTGTGCAGAATATTAAATAAACAAGGGCCACTTCAATATACAACTGCATAAATTGGTACGTTCTTCCGGCAATCCTTTCTGTCTGCATAAACATTTCTGTTACTGTAATATTTGCGGCTAATGACGTATCTTTTACTAATGAAATTAAATTGTTGAATAGAGAAGGAAAAGCCGAACGAAAGGCTTGCGGCAATACAATATGGATCATAATTTGAACATAGCTTAATCCCACACAATAGCCAGCTTCCATTTGTCCTTTTGGAACACTTTCAATCGAGCCACGAATCGTTTCCGCACAATAGGCTCCTGTATTTAAAGAAAATACAATGATGGCTGCAGCAATTGCTGAAATACGAATGCCAATGGACTGCATTCCAAAATACATAATAAACAATTGCACAAGCATAGGTGTTCCTCTAAAAATCCAAATATAAAATTGTACTATTCTTTGTGCTACTGGTATCTTTGCGTATTGAATCAATGCACAAATAACCGCTAAAATCATCGCAAAGAAAAAAGATACTAACGCAAGTGGTATCGTCATCACAATTCCTGAAACAAATATTTTAGGAAAGGACTCTACAAATAACATATTAATATCCGACATCTGATCACTCCTAATCCATTGGTGGGTATATCATACACCATAAAGTTGACTTTAGGCCAAGCAAGTGCTCAAAAAAAGACTCAAACTAATGAGCCTTCATATATTCAAAATATTCTTTACCAACTTCATCTTTTTTCCATCCACTCACAATTTTATATCCTGGATAAGAGAAAATAATTTCGCATAGTGTTTCTACTAACATTCCTGTAAATGCACATACGAAACATTGAACAAGTGTCCATCCAAAGAATTGGTGAGATACGATTAAAGCGAAAACCAGGTTATCGCAGAACTGACCAATCGCTGTTGATAGGTAAGAACGAAATGCGTAAGACTTAAAGTTACCATTATCATGGCTTGCCTTTCCTAAAAGAGCATTTGTATAGTTATTTACAATGGCTGAAACAATGAAGGCAATTGTACTACCTAAAAGTACATACCAAGTTCCTCCAATCGTACTATCAAGTGCCGCATTGATAATATCTTGTGCACCGTCTACATAAGAGGCACCCCATACACCCGAAATCATACTGGCAATAAAGAAAATTACGCACATACCCAAGTTAACCAGTACAGCAACGATTGAAGCTTGTGTTGCTGCTTTTGGGCCAAAATGCTTCGTAATGACATCCATACTTAGAAAAGACATCCAAGAAACAATAATTCCACAATCTAGAGCCATAAAGCTAAATGGCAAATTCACACTTTTGTTGGCTAAAAGATTCATCGTCACGACTGACACAACAAATAGTGTCATAGTGATGGAAGGGATGTTTCTCATCAACACCTTGATTTCTGCTACTTCCGTTTTTAATTTATTCATTTGTATATCCTCCTGTTTTTTTAAAGATGGTTGGGAAGCAAAACATCTTTACTACAAAACGTGTCAATTATATCATAAATATTCTATTCTTGACAAAAAGATAAAATCATTCAATAATACCCCTAAAGTTAGCTTTAGGAGGTATTTTTTATGTTTTCAATAGGACAAGTTTCACAAATGTTTGATTTACCAATATCAACACTACGTTACTATGATAATGAAGGACTTTTCCCAAATCTTCAAAGAGTTTCTGGCGTAAGAAAATTTGATGATACAACCATCGCAACCTTACACCTTATTGAATGTTTGAAACAATCCGGTCTAGAAATTAAAGATATCAAACAATTTATCGAATGGACGCAACAAGGTCCTTCTACCTATGAAAAAAGATTAAATTTACTTCAAAGGCAAAAAGAACAAGTCGATATCGAAATGAAAAAACTACAAAAAACACAGGCTATGTTGGAATTTAAATGTTGGTACTACCAAACGGCCATCAACGATGGTAATGAAGCACGCATTCACGATATGCTTCCGAATCATCTTCCAAAAGATATTCAAGCCCTATATGATGAGGCACATAATGACGACTAAGCTTTTTGAGCAAGATGCCTATCAAATTCAATTTGAAGCCAATATTCTTTCTCAAGAAAAGAAAGAAGAATACTACGATATTGTATTAGATCAGACTGCCTTTTTTCCTGAAGAAGGTGGACAGACTTGTGATAAAGGCTATCTAAATGATGTTGAAGTTGTGAACGTTCAAATCAAAGAAAACATCATTCATCATTACACCAAAGAAGAAGTTCATTCTCCTGTTCATGGAAAGATTAATTGGCATCATCGCTATTCGAATATGCAAAATCATACGGGAGAACATATCTTATCTGGATTGATGCACAGTCAATATCACTTAAATAATATTGGCTTTCACTTAGGAACAAATGAAATCACTACAGATTATGATGGATTTTTAGATGAAAGCCAAATTCAATATATGGAACAAAAAGTAAATCAAGCCATTCAAGAAAATCACATTGTGAAAACGTATTACTTAGATGATCAAAATGTTGAATATAGGGCTAAACTTGATCTGGCTAATCCTAGGCTTGTTGAAATTGAAGGCATCGATCTTTGTGCCTGTTGCGCACCGCATGTACATAGTACAAGTGAGGTTGGTATGTTTAAGATCATCAAATCAATGAAAATCAAACATGGAACACGTCTTTACTTTTTATGTGGAATGAAGGCATATCAAGACTACCTTTTAAAACACAATGAAATCAAAACTATTTCCAATCTATTATCGGCAAGTCCTTATGAAACGAGTGATCATGTACAAAAGCTTCTTAATGAAAATTATAAGTTAAAGATGGAAATCAAATCTCTACATAAACAAAAGATTGATGAAAAAAATATTCCTTATCAAGAGAATCATATTGTGTTTGAAGATGGTTTAGATAGAGATACTCAACTTTATTATTTTAATCGCCTTCTTGAAAAAACAAAAAACAATGTTCTTCTTATTTCAGGCAATCGTTTTATGACCAATAATCTAGATACACTTGAAGGTTATAGCTATCGTGGTGGTGGAAAGAATGGTTTCTATCAAGGAACAGTCTTATTGAATCAAAAAGGAGAATAATTATGAAAAATTGGAATGATTATAAGGAATGCATCAAACTAGTAGATCCAGTTGCAGCTTAAGATATGGAAGAAGTTGAAGAAATTCTAAGCATACATCAACAAGATTTTCCTGAAAATGCGATGCCTCACAATCTTCATCAAAATAATTTGATTGTCTTTTCACACTCATACATGTTAAGATACAACTATACAAATAAAAGCAATGACAAAGACCTAAGAGCGTTATGCGTTTTATAGAGAGTTAAGGAATGGTGAAATCTTAACAAATAGCAACGTTTCTCATATCACTTTTGAGCTGGGCATCTTGTAAATAGAAATTATGATTAAAGGGCTTCGTGCAGGCTACGTTAGTGCCTAGGGTTTGTTGGAACCTGAAGGGGTAGGAGTTCAATCTCTTACAAATTGAGTGGTACCGCGGGTAAAGTCATTGACGCTCGTCTCATCTTTTTGAGACGAGTTTTTTTATGCAAAGGAGAGAAGAAATGAAGCTTAGTAAAAGAAGAACAATATTAATCAGTTTTATGTTATTTTCATTATTTTTTGGAGCCGGAAACCTGATTTTCCCACCCTTCCTTGGTCAAAATGCAGGAAATGAAACCATCCCTGCAATGCTTGGCTTTTTAATTACAGCCGTTGTGCTTCCCGTTTTAGGCGTTATCGTTGTCGCAGAATTTGGTGGATTGGATTGTTTAGGAAGAAATGTCGGTAAAAAATTCAGTGTTGTATTTGCGGTTTTAATTTATCTTGCGATTGGTCCAGGACTTGGAATTCCTCGTGCAGCTAGTGTTCCTTTTGAAATGGCCGTTGCCCCCTATTTACCATCCGGTTCAAATACATCCTTATTTTTATTTATCTATTCATTTATATTCTTTTTAATTGCCCTATGGCTATGTCTAACGCCAAATAAATTGGTGGAAAGAATCGGTAAATTTTTAACGCCAACCCTTTTATTCTTACTTGTATTCTTATTTATTAATTTTGTGTTAAGAGGAAATAAAATTGTATCCGTTGCACAAGAGGCTTATCAAGTATCTCCATTTTTAAAAGGTTTTACAGAGGGATATAATACGATGGATGCGATTGCGGCCCTTAATTTTGGATTAGTAATCGCAACAACATTAAGTGCTTTTGGACTAAAAGAAAAGAAAGATCAAATTAAAAATACAATCAAAGCCGGATTTATTGCCGGAAGTATTTTAACTTTAATCTATGTTATGTTGGCATATATGGGAATGCACTCTTCTGGCGTGTATTCGATACAAGATAATGGTGCATGGACATTACGATGTATTGTTTATCAACTCTTTGGTGATGCAGGAGCCATCTTATTAGCAGCTATCTTCACATTGGCCTGCCTAACAACTTGTGTAGGTTTGATCAACTCGATTTCCTTATTCTTTTCCAATCGTTTTGGCAAATTATCCTATCGTGCCTGGGTATTTATTATTACAGGATTCTCGTTCTTAGTATGTAATTTAGGATTAAACACAATCTTAAGTGTTTCAATTCCAATCCTAAATGCGATTTATCCCGTATCCATTGTACTCATTCTTTTAGGCTTATCTCATCGCTTATGGAAAAACAATCCATTTGTATATCCTATTGTCATTACGGGAACAAGTCTCATTAGTATTATCTATGCACTTGATCAAATTGGTCTTTCTTTCGGTGTCATCACATCATTTTTAAGCACTCGATTACCACTCTATTCACTAGGATATGGATGGGTATTAGTTGCCATGGTTTTACTCATTTTAAGTTGTTTAATGCATATACTACAAAAAAAGAATTACGATGAATCACCATCATAATTCTTTACTTACTTTCAATATCAGCACCCAAACGAGATGTTACTAGCTTCATGCACCTTTTCGCATGCGCTAAATGGAGTGGGTGCTTTTTAAATGCGTTTAAGGCATCCATATCTTTAAATTCAGAATGAATTACCCCGTCTGACCCGCTGACGCAAATCAGACGGAGTTTCTGTTTTCC
>CAVBGZ010000154.1:0-5882 GCA_963595075.1 Waltera intestinalis | reverse complement strand
AAAAAGGAGCCAATATCTGACTCCTATTGCACTACAAAAGTACACTCAAACTGATTATAATTCCCTGAAGCATCTGTGGCATACACCATTGTCTTTATTTCGCCTTGAACCGATGTATCTACTTTATCCTTAGTCGAATATTTTACCTTGGCATAATCTTTCGCATGGAAATAATCCTTTAAATTTAACTTATCTCCAACATTTAGGACAATCTGATCCGTTGTCTTATCCCATTCAGGAATCGCCGTATCCTCAATGATCAATTTTCCTTGGGCTCTTTGATTTTGATTAGAATCCACAAGTTTCACATCATATGTACCAACCTCAAGATATTCTCTATACATCTTATCTTTCTGCATGATCGCAACCTGAAGATCTGAAACATCCTGACCCTCTTTAACCCAATCCTTTACATCATATAATAGTGCAGTTTTGGTGCCAAGTTCTATAGTACGATCTTTCATCTGAATCGAATGTGTACTATGATACCAACCATACAAGCAGATGCCACATACAACACCAACGATTCCAACTCGTAGTAATTTTTTATCTATCATAAACTAATCCATTGAAAACAAATCTTTAATCTCATCCTTTGAAAGTGTAGAAATACCACCCTTTGAATTTTCTACAAACATATCACTCATCTCTTTTTTACGTTTCTGCAAATCATAAATCTTCTCTTCAATCGAATTCTTCATCAACAATTGATACACCAAAACATTCTTTGTCTGTCCAATACGATAGGCACGATCTGTTGCCTGATTTTGAGCCGAAACATTCCACCAAGGATCATAATGAATAACAGCTTGTGCTTGTGTTAAATTTAAACCAGTTCCACCAGCCTTCAATGAAATCAAGAACACATTTGAATCATCACTCTGGAAAGCATCCACCTCTTCTTTACGTTTCTTCTTATCCACACTACCCGTAATCATATGATACTTGATTCCACGCTTATGAAATTCTTCAATAAACCAATCAAAAATGGAAGTAAAACTACTAAACAACAATACCTTCTTATCATTTTCCTTTAACGTTTCGATCAAATCCAAACACATACTAAACTTTGTCGACATCTCATTTATATTTTGATACAACATTCTTGGTTCACAACAAATCTGTCTTAACCGCGTCAACATCGTAAGAATCAAAATGGAATCCATACTCTCAAGTTTAAGCTGTTCTTGAAGCTCATCATTCACCTGCGCTAAATTCGCAAGATATAAATTCTTTTCTTGCGGATTAAAATCTAACCATAAATCTTTTTCAACTTTGTCTGGCAAATCCTTTAATACTTCCTTCTTTGTACGACGAAGAATAAATGGAGAAACCAAACTCTTTAAACGCGTTTGTATCTTCTCGTCCCCCATCTGAATCGGTCTTTCATAATTTTTTGTGAAATAATTCAAATTAAACAAATATCCAGGAAGTAAGAAATCAAAAATACTCCACAATTCCGCCAATGAATTCTCAATCGGTGTACCCGTTAAAGCCAATCGATGATTACTCTTCAAAGATTTTACAGATTGCGCATTCTTCGTTTTAGGATTCTTGATATATTGAGCCTCATCTAAAATCACATACTCAAATTTCATTGGAATATAATATTCAACATCACGACGCAAATAGTCATACGTCGTAATATATAATTCATGTTTCGATTGAATGATGCCTACTCTCTCCTCTTGATTCCCTGTTACACAGACCGCATCCATATCAATACCAAACTTTTCAATTTCAGCCATCCAGTTGTACATTAAACTACTTGGACAAACAATCAAGCTTGGCCTTTTGCTTTGAACATTATTCTCCAAAAACACTAAAACCTGTAACGTCTTACCTAGACCCATATCATCCGCCAAGATACCGTTTAAATCCATATTCTTTAAATCTAAAAGCCACTGAATTCCTTGAAGCTGATACGTACGTAAAATTTCCTTATATTTCTTTTTGACTCGAATGTTCTCTTTTTTCATAGAACCAATCTTATCCACATATTCCTGCACACTTTCATCTTTACGCACATCCAATTTAGGATCTACATCCATCAAATGTAAAGCCTGATACGCAGGTTTTTCAATCACATCCTTCTTTAAATCTTTAGTCGTTAAATTTAAAGAAGTAGTTAAGTCATCCAATTCCTCTAATCCAGAACCTTCTAAATCGATCATTTGCCCATCTTTTAAACGATAGAACTTCTTCTTTTTTCGATATGCATTTAAAATATGAACCAATTCATCCGCATCCACATTCGAATCAATTTCCATCTGCAACAAACCATTTGAAACATAGCTATGCACACTTAAATTTACCGAACGACGATTTTTTAAACGCATCAATTCTTCTGAAACAAAAACATTCGTCTGCTCCATTAGTAATGGCAATCCCTGATCCAAAAAGCGATAAAGCGCATCACTTCTTCCTTTAAAAAGTACCTTATTATTTTCAATTTTATTTGAATAATGTTTAATAATCGATTCCATACTAAAAATCTCATTTGCGTTTGTATCCTGAAAAAAATATTTCTTTTCTCCATCCTCAAAATATTCTCCCCAAACATACATATTCGAATCTTCTAAATCAGAATAAACGCGAACATCCTCAATTGTATGACCATACTTACTCAAGTCTACATCCGTTTCTAAAACTAAATAATCTAAATAAGGCTGTATGCATTGAAGATAAAAAGCCTCAAAACGATCTTTTGCGATCATCCAACCATCATGATGATCTAATTTTTTAGCGAGTCGAGCAAGAAACCCCCTTGAATCTAGTGTATAACGCACAATATTTTTACGATCTTTCACCAAATACAAATTCTTATTTCCAAACAAATAATCTTGTGAAACATCACTTAAAATTTGGAAACAATCTTCAAGTTCTTCAATCTTCACACAAAGCTTCATCATCTTTTCTTCACAATGAAACTCCGTATAAGACTTAGGTAAACTCTTAGACAAATCATAAAATTCATCTAAAGCCTCCTCTGGCACATACGCCTCTTTTTTCCACTCATATTTCTGGGCATATTTTAAAATAAAATCATAAATCTTATGACTATATTCATCCAAATCTTCCTCATTTAAATAAATCGAATTAATCTTTCCAAAAGGTTCGATTCGTTTTTCTAAAAAGCCCTTGACCAAATCTTGAATGTTTTTAACCTTATAACTCTTATCCACTTGGATTTTCATTGAAAAATAAGCTTCATCTCTATACCCATAATTCTCGCGCACCAACATTAAACGGATTGGTAACGCATTTTCTTTGAAATAATCATTAATACGATTGTTTTGAAATTCCGATAAAAAATCAAACGCATCATCCATAGAAAGACGAATATGCCTTTGACGTAACGCAAGTTCCCTCTTTCTTTCCCTTTCACGCGCATATTCCTGATAATCCACTTCAAAAGGAAAGGTTTGTGGATTTAACTCATTGATAGCACGTGTCACATTAACAATATGGGCACATCCCTTTTGATGATATGGTTTATCACAAGTACAAGACGCATCTAAGATTGCTCCATACTCATTTACACGAAGTTGCACAATTTCTTCATCCCAACGCGTTAAGACTTTGGCCTTTACCTCAAAATATTTCATCTTTTTATTCTGCTTTTCTTCAACCCTAATTGTTTGAACATTACCAGCATAATAAGGATCATTGGCCTCATAAAAAATCCAAGTATTTGATATATATTTTGACAAAGAATTTATCATAATCTGCATATCATCACCAACCCATCTTTCTTTTCAGTATACCATATCTTAATTGACGAAATCTCAAGTATTTGTTAAGTTAAACAAAAAGGAAGAATCAAAATGAAGACTATCACATATAAAAATTTACCAGAAGACGCCAAACACATTCGTATTGAAATCTTTATGAAAGAACAAGGCTTTGAAAATGAATTTGACGATATTGATAATATCGCCAATCATATCGTCTGTTACGATGACAATAAAGCCATTGGAACATGTCGATACTTTAAAGAAAATGATCATTATACCATTGGTCGTGTAGCCGTATTAAAGGAATACCGTAAACAACATATTGGTCATCTCTTATTAAAAACTGCAGAAGCTGAAATCAAAAAATTAAACGGAAAAGAAATCGTTGTCCATGCCCAACAACAAGCTTTCCCCTTCTATGAAAAGCTTGGATACAAGATATTTGGTGAGTTAGACTATGATGAAGGATGTCCACATGTGTGGATGAAAAAAGAAATTTAACAAAAAAAGAATTGACACCTCTACAAACATGTACTAGTATGTTCAAGGAAAAAAAGAAATACGGTAGGTGAGGTTACCATAGGGATTTGGCTTTCCTAAGATTGCTGCCGCAAAGTTGTGGAGACACAACTCGTTGGTTAACAGACTTTGTCGATAAGGCGAAGTTTAACGCAATTTGTATGCCCTATGATACTAAAGCTTGAACGGTGTTCTAAGTCTTTATTACGTCATTGTTCAAGCAATGGCGTTTTCTTTTTATTTGAAAGGTGGTGAGACAGTATGAGTACAGATCCGAGTCCGAGTAATAAAAAGAAAGTAGAGGTAAAAGAACATGATCAAAAAAGAACAATTCATTCAACTATTACAAGACAAAAACTACAAGGAAATTCAACAAATTTTAAAGGATACAAACGATTACGATACTGCCGCCTTTTTAGAAACGCTAAACACAAAAGATTGTGCAACAACATTTCGTTTAATTCCTAAAAAAAGAGCCAGCAACATTTTTTCATGCATGAATTCAGACATGCAAAGTCATCTAGTCGAAATCTTTTCAGAAACAGAGCTTAAACAATTATTAGATAATCTATACATCGATGATACGGTTGACATGCTTGAAGATCTACCAGCCAACCTTGTTAAAAGAATTTTAGAAAATACAAGTTCAGAAAAAAGAAAGACACTCAATAAATTTTTAAAATATCCAGAAGACAGTGCTGGATCTATCATGACCGTTGAATACGTATCATTAAAGAAAGATATGACCGTTCGCCAAGCCTTAAATCACATTAAAGAAACAGGCATTCATTCTGAAACCGTATATACATGTTACGTAACGGAAAATAAACATTTGATTGGTATTGTTTCGGCCAAAAAATTACTAACATGTAAGGATACATCCCTAATCAAAGATATCATGAACACAAATATCATTTCTGTAAATACACAAACAGACCAGGAAGAAGTATCAAAACTTTTTAGACAATACGACCTTATTGCGATGCCCGTACTCGATAGCGAAAACTTATTTGTTGGTATCGTCACATTTGATGATGTCATGGACGTTATGGTCGATGAAACCAACGAAGACATTTCGAAAATGGCTGCCATGGAACCAAGTGAAAAAGGCTATTTTGAAACAACTGTTTGGCAACACGCAAAACATAGAATCATGTGGCTACTTGTATTGATGTTTTCAGCCACAATCACAGGAAGCATCATCACAAAATATGAAAATGCCTTTAATGCCGTTCCATTACTCGTTTCCTTCATTCCTATGTTGATGGATACAGGAGGAAATTGCGGATCTCAAAGTTCAACCCTTATTATTCGAGGACTTGCTTTAGGTGAAATCCATTTTAAGCAAATTTTGAAAGTCATGTTTAAAGAATTTAGAATCTCACTTGTCGTCGGAACCATTCTTGCAGGCGCCAACGGTCTTCGTATTTTCATTCAATACCAAAATTTAGACATTGCGATTGTAGTAGCCCTATCTTTAATTGTCGTCGTTATTCTTTCTAAATTAATTGGATGCATGCTTCCACTATTCGCAAACAAAATTGGTGTGGATCCAGCCATTATGGCAAGTCCACTCATTACTACGATTGTCGACACATGTTCCATCTTAGTCTATTTCAACATTGC
>CAVBGZ010000153.1:0-5943 GCA_963595075.1 Waltera intestinalis | reverse complement strand
TCACATTAACGCTGTGTAACGTAATCTATTACTTAGTTTCACAGATTATGCTCCTAGACTACCTTCTTTTACCTTATTTATAAACTTTCACCAGCCGTTTACTCTCTTAAAAATAAGAATAAAATACTCCTTCTATTCATCGCTTTGTGTTTAGTTTATCAAAAATGCCTTAAAAAAACAATAAAAACATTGTAATCAAACAAAATCTAATATATTATTTGACTATGAAAGCGGTGAATAAATATGAGTGATTACGATATTTTATTTAATCAAATCAAAAATGTACATGAGCAATATATCAAGGAACAAAATCGAATTGAAGATGAAATTGATTTATTAAGACGTGAAGTCGATAGCTCTCACGATGATTTGAAAATTGAAGCCCTTAACAAAATCATTCATGTGAAAGATGCACAAAGAAAAATGATTGTAGAATTCATCCATAGTTTAGATAAAATCGTAGAAAACCAATCTTAATTAAATAAGAATGGTTTTTTATTTCATTTTTTCGCTTCTATATTTCTTTGGAGATATTCCATATGTTTTTTTAAAAACTTGAATAAAATGCGTCACATTATTAAACCCAACCATAGCGGATATCTCTGTAATATTTAGTGTTGAATCATACAACAAATCTAATGCTTTTTTTATACGATATTGTATCAAATATTCATAGGGTGTTGTATTTAACATGGATTTAAAATATCGGTTACATTGTGAAATACTAATCATAGAAACATCAGCTATATCTTGTAGAGTAATTTCTTCGGAATAATGTTGATGAATAAATACTAACATCATTTGAACCGATTCTTGTTTTTCATTATCCTTAGGATTGTAAGAGTACTCTATATTTTCTAAGCAAAGAATCATATACTTCCATATGAGTGTAATTAATATCGAAATATCATATTCGAATATTTTTGACGTTTTATAAACATTAAGTACATCTTTTAAATATTTTAAAACAGAAGCCTCATTATCATTTTTACCAATAATTTTATATACTCTTAAAAATTCAACACGTGTATAAGGCCAAACATACTTATATTTCATTCGACTATCATCAAAAAAATATAGTAATTCTTCAGGAAATGTTAATGTCATATATTTTCCATTCTCACTCATGGAATTTGACATATGTAATGCCCCTTTATTAATAAATAAGGCTTCATTTTCTTTTAAATCATAATCAATTCCATTCACTTGGTAGGTTAAGTGACCATATATACAATACACATATTGTAAATCTTCATGCCAATGAAGCGAATGAAAACCGCTGCCTTCAGGTAATATACTATATTTCTCTACTTCACAAATATTTACAGGAAACAAAGAATCTTGAAATCCATTTAAAATATGTAATTTATCTTCCATGTGTATAAGATAATAAAGAATTATAAGAAAATCAAGCGATTTTGACAATATATTTATATTTTTTGCGTATATTCTATAAGATTTTATAGAATCTTGAATATATAATAATACTGTATTCAGAAAACATCTGAATTCTCATGTTCGATGTCAAATCCACAATTGATATCGTCTTTCCAGTAAAAAATCATTCAAATAGGTTGTATGGTATAGGCATAAAATTTCACAAGACAACAAAACCATTACGGCTTAAGCGAATGGAAAAATTGAACTAGAGATAGTTCTTTTTTTATTTCTTTTTTAAACAAATACGCTTTAAAATAGCATTCAAATCATCTAATGATGTGGTAAGTTCTGTAAGTAAAGTTCGAATATTAGAAATAGATTCTGATATATCTACATTCGAGCTTTTCTTTTTGTGTTTTAATACACCTTTTATAATTTTCTTCAAATCCATTCTATGTACCTCGTTTAAAAACATTTTAGCACAAAAAAAGAATCATGTGAAAAACACAAAATTCTCTTTTTTTACTATTCGCTTCTTAAAGCTTCAACCGGATCTTTTTTAGATGCAATTTTTGATGGAATTAATCCTGCAATTACAGTTAAGAAAAGGTCAATACAAATAAGTGCAATAGCACCATTTGTTGGTAACTTCGCAATATGAGCAACTCCAGTCATTCCTTCTACTATAGAACTGATTGGAATATTTAGAACAAGAGTAATCAATATACCAAGGCAGCCACTAATTAACCCAATAATGAATGTTTCTGCATTAAAAACTCTTGATATATCTTTTTTACTTGCACCAATAGAACGAAGTATACCAATCTCCTTTGTCCTTTCTAGAACGGAGATATAGGTAATAATACCTATCATAATACTAGAGACAATGAGTGAAACCGATACGAACGCTATAAGTACGTAACTAATAATATTCACTACACTTGTAACACTGCTCAACATCGTACCAATAAAATCATTATATGAAATGACATTGGACTTTTTATCATTCTTTTCTTGTTTTTTATTATATTTAGTAATTAAATCACTCAATTCTTCTTTACCATCAAAGCTAGAAGCATATAAAGATATTTTAGATGGAGTTGAATAATCAATGACACCTAAAGTTTGAAGATTTGATTCATAAGTTGCATTTAAATTTTGATTATATGTATTCATATAATTCAATAACTCTTCTTGAGACATGTTTGATAATGCCATCATTTGTTCTTGCGTAAGATTGGACATTGACATCTTTTCACCAGAGGAAAAAGGTTGTTCCGTGAAAACATTTATATCCGGATTGGCTTTTTGTTCAGCAACAATCTCACTATTTTCACACTTTTGTGCAACATATTTTTCCATATCCTTTGTATAGTAGATACCACCCATCGTTGTATTTGACACAGTAGAATCTTGAGGCTTTATAATACCTACCACCTTAATCTCAGGACTATTTGCGACAACATTTTTCATATATTCATCGTTATCACTTTGATCAATCCAAACCCCATTCACTTTTTCATACAAATCACTATTTAATACAAGTTTGAATTTTGTCTCTAATAATTCAGAAGTAGAATATGTTTTAAGGTCCGTTTTAGAAATTTTGTCTGTATTTCCATTCACAATTTCCTGATAATTTTTAACTAAAGTATCTTGATCTAATAAACCTAAAGAATAAAGAGCAAAATCCGTAATTTGATTGTTTTCATCAACTTCTAAAACGACTTCATTATATGCCTTTGGCCAACTTCCTTCTAAAAGCTGATATTCATCATCACGAAGTTTTTTAGATTCGGGTAAAGAAAGCCAAACTTCATCATTCGCCATAGAACTCGTATCCATAAATTGAGATTGTATCGACATCATATCGGACATGCCAAGCTTATCTAATAATCCATTTGGGCTCACTTGAACAAGGCCTGAATTTGTATCTTCATTATAAACTTGCAAATTCAAATTATAATCATATTCTATAGCTTTTGCAGTTTTTCTAAAAGACTTTCCTTTTTCACTTTCAATATATTCTTTAAATGCCGCAAGATTATTCTTTTTTGTAGATGACAAAGATTCTAATACATCCTCAACATATGGACGAGATGTAATTTTTCCCTTCTTCGCTTTCGTTGTGGATTTATTCATTCCCATCATTGTTGACATCAATGTGGTCATATCACTTGTACTTGATGAAATTTCAATTGGATAAGAAGCCATTGTATCATTTTCCATGTTATCGATGTATGTCTGCATACCATTCGATAAAGACATAATGAGTGCAATTCCAATAATCCCTATACTTCCTGCAAACGAAGTCAAAAATGTACGTGCCTTTTTCGTCAACAGATTGTTAAAGCTTAAAGAACATGCCATCTTAAAAGACATACTAGGCTTTTTTAATACAGACGAATCCAATTTACTTTCAATATCATTGTATGGATTTGAATCAGATAACACTTTTCCATCGGATAATTGAATAATACGAGATGAATATTTATCAGCCAAATCTGGATTATGCGTAACCATAATAACCAATTTATCTTTTGAGATTTCTTTTAAAATCTCCATAATTTGAACACTCGTTGCACTATCTAATGCTCCAGTCGGTTCATCTGCCAAAATGATATCTGGATTATTAACAAGTGCTCGAGCAATAGCTACTCTTTGCATTTGACCACCAGACATTTGAGTTGGCTTTTTATAAATCTGATCATGCAATCCAACAGAATCCAAAGCTTCTATCGCTCTTTTTGTTCGCTCTTTTTTATTAACTCCTGTTAAGGTTAAAGCAAGTTCAACATTCGACAAAACAGTTTGATGCATAATTAGATTATAGGATTGAAAAACAAATCCTACTTGATGATTTCGATAGGTATCCCAATCTTTATCTTTATAGTCTTTCGTACTTTTTCCATTAATAATCAAATCACCTGAAGTATAATGATCTAATCCACCAATAATATTCAAAAATGTTGTTTTCCCACAACCACTCTGACCTAAAATAGAAACAAATTCATGTTCTCGAAATGACAATGATACATCACGAAGAGCATGTACAGTTTCATTACCAGATATATAATCTTTTATAATATTCTTACACTGAAGCATAATTTCCTCCATAAAATCCAATAATATTTTACAAAAATTGTTCTTGAATTTTCAACCAATAAATTTTATCGTATTGTTACGAAAGCGACAGGTGTTGATTATGAACAGAAAAATTATTTTAACGAAAAAATGCATTAAAGAGAGTTTGTTTGAGTTATTAGAGACCACAGAAATAAACAAGATTTCTATTAAATCACTTTGTGAAAATGCAGATATTAATCGTTCCACTTTTTACAAATATTATGGAAGTCAATATGACGTATTAAAAGAAGTTGAAAATGAAATGATTAAAGATTTTAATGATAAGCTAAATAATAGTAACAATGAAGCAAGTTTAGACAATATTTTAAAATACATCAAACAAAACAAAGCCATTATTTTAAAAAGTTATACAGAGTCAATGCGAAAAGAATTTTTGTTGAAATTGCTAAATCTAAGCAATCTTACTGATCAACTAGAAAAATTATGCCCAAATGATGAATATGGAAAACTATATATCATCTTTGGTGGAATAGCTACAATTATCAACTGGCTTGAAAAAGGATGTAAAGAATCTAGCGGATATATTGCTCAAAAGATTACAGAAAATACATACAAAATCGCAAAAAAATAGAAAAATTTAAGAAAAACTTAAGAATTTTTAATACAATCAATAAATGGAGGTCATTTATGATAAGAAAAATTCAAGTTTTATTACTCGCAACAATAACCGTATTAAGCTCATGTATAGTCTATATACATTTTAATCAAGATACAACTTATGCCAAAACTACAAAAGCGACAATTATGCTTGACGCTGGACATGGCGGATACGATGGAGGAAGCATTGCTTATGATGGTACATGCGAAAAAACATATACATTAAAAATTGTTAAAAATCTAGGTAAAATATTAACCAATAAAGGCTATACTGTGGTATACACTCGTACAAGTGATACGGTTTCATGGTCAGATGATAATAGAGAAGATTTACAAGCAAGATGTGATTTAGCAAAGAAGAAAAATGCGGATTATTTTATTTCAATACATTTAAATGCTAGTGATTACGACGATGGAGCTAATGGCTATGAAATTTATTGTGATAATTCAAATAAGAAAACAAAAAAATTATCAAATTCCATTTTAAATAGTCTCGATAAACTTAATTATTCAACAAATAGAGGTCTACTTGATACAAACGATACTCCCTTGTATGTTGTTACAAATAACACAGTACCCGCTATATTAATTGAAGCAGGTTTTATAACAGACTCAGATGATTTAAACTACATCATAAATAACACAAATTCATTATGTGAAGCGATTGCAAACGGCATCGCAAACTCACTTGGTTAAAGATATCACTTTTGATATCTTTTTTTATGCAAAAGAAAAGGTCAAATCATCGATCTGACCTTAATATGAATTATTCACCTAATTTAGTTTTAACAGTTTCTAAAACTTCATCTGCAGTATCTT
>CAVBGZ010000152.1:0-5952 GCA_963595075.1 Waltera intestinalis | reverse complement strand
TTCAGTTTGCATGAGAGATTCTGATATTCACTTCCCTTGGAAGAGGGCATCTCCACGGTGACGGAAATATCATCTCCATCTTTCCCGACATCCAAGCTTTCATATTCTGTGACAAGCTTTCTATTGAAAGTTTGATCATTGATTTTGACAACAAGAGCATCCGACAATCCATAATCATCGACATAGGTGACTCTCGTTCTATATTTGACTTTGACACTGCTCTTGTTGTTCACCTTGATCGTAAAGGAAACCTTATCTCCTGGAGTCATATTCACAAGAGAAAGAGTCTGATTCTTTTCATCAAGAGTGGCTGTTCCACCATTTGTGAACGTTCCCTTTGCTGTTTCCTTGATATTTTTCGCATCCTCTACCGGATCACCAGTCAAGTCTTCACCAGAATAGGTTTTGAATGTTTCCGAATCAACCTCCGCATCGACAGCAACCTTACCCGTGGTTACACTCACGCTCGTGGTGCTTTCACTGGTGAACAAAGCATAGGTCGTCCCAGCTGCAATGCCACCGAAGGCAAGTGCAGATAATGCGGATAAGACAATCGTCCTGTTGAACTTCTTGATCTTTTTCATTTTGTTTTCCTTTTCTTTCCGACGAAAAATAGAGTGATCAATATTTTTCGTTCATTAATTATCAGTTTACAAAAAAAAAAAAAAATATCAAGAACTTTCGAAACATTGTCGAAAAATATATTGTTCTTGTGTTTTGTTTTCTCAAAATGCATCAAAAAAATTTTTATCGTCAAATAGATAGCGGATAATATTTATTCAATAAAGTCAACCCTGTTTTTCTGTTTCATACATCTTCGGAGTGTCTGATCTATCTCATATGATCCTTTTTTCGATATCCTGTGCATTGGCATACTTTTGGAATACTTCCTCAGCTCTTTCCAATAAAGCATGAAGATCAATATCGTTTTCAAAGCAGTAGATGACGACCAAAATATCTTCCGTATCAGCGGTCACCATTGTCTTGGTGGAATCAGACATGCGATATTACTATTTTAATTTGTCCAAAACGCAAAATCTCCTATTATCTTATTAGTAAATTTATAAAGACACAATGATAAAAAATATCAAATTGACTTATTTACGCACCATTAGTATAATCACAAAGACAAGAATAAAAATTAAAATAAATAATGCAATGTTGGTCGCGAATATAAAGAGACAAACAACACCTATTATTAATATTATAGCTATAATAATTTTACTGATTTTGATTATTTTTTTATTCTTTTCTTGTATTAGTCTAGATGACTCTCTTCTTGCTGATTCTTCTCTATATTCTCTAGCATTTTTATCAGCCAAAATTATCTCGGAACACCTTTCCATTATCAGATTGAGTCTATCCGAATTTAAAAGAACAGGCTGCATTTCTATTATTTTCATTAGAAGGCTGATATCATTATTTTTTCTCGCTTTTTCAAATAAAGATTCTATTCTATCGTCCCTTTCAGACAGTAGAATACGAATTTTGGTAAATTCAGAAAGATTTTCACTAGGGCCTTTTGAATCAATTTTAAGCAATAAATCCAGCTCGGCCAATTTATCATTACATAAATCAATATAGTGAGATGCCTCTTCCAACTTATAAAATTTCAATTTCTTAAATTTATCTCTGGCCTTTACTATATTTTCACCCTTATTGGTTCCATATAAATCGCACGCCGAATCAAAAACCGACTTCTCTTCATCAATCTTTTTATTGCATTCACCGATTTTCTGGACAGAATCCTTGTAATTTCCAGCTTTCTGAAAATGTAGGATTGCTTCTTCATACTTCTTTTGATCAAAACATACAAAACCAAGATTATATTCCCTTTGTATCTTTACCTTCTTCTGACAAATTGTAAGCAGTCTTCCGCTTGCTTTATAAGATCCTAATCCGTTGAAGTGAGAAATTGCAGATAAATAGTTTTCATTCTTAATGTCTTTTTTTCCTTCTTCATAGTTCTCAATACTTTTTTGGCATTGCCTAACATATCTATCAGAATCTTTATATCCATCCAAAATTTTAAATTTATTCATTGCCAAATCGAAATTATAGCAATTAAAATCATGAAGTGCATCATCATAGATTTTATTTTTGCATTCATTTATTTGGTCTGAACAAGCCGCCCCGTGTTGTGATAAGAAATCATAGATATCTTTTGCAATATACCAATTACCATCAGCAAACTCCGAATCCGCTGCTTCAATATCTAAATCGAGAAATTTTGTTGAAACTTGCAAATAATATTTGAATTTGAATCCTTCAATCAATTTCTTTAGATAATTCTTATACAACTCTTTGGAATCCTTATAATCTCCTAACAATTTCAATTTACGACAAGCTTCACCATAATTTCTCTTTAAACATAATGCATCCACAGATTTATATGATTCTTCTATCTCTTTCATCATTTTAATTACTTCATCTGCTTCTTCTTTTGTTTCATCAAAAACATTACTTTCTCTTGTTATTAAAAGTAACTGATCAATATTTATTCTATTATAGGAACCATCATTGAACTCTCTTTTACAGTTTTCGATGAATTTCTGATATTCTATATTTTTTAAAAAGATTTTGCTTTTCTGAACATATATATTATTGTCAGCTGAAGACTGTGCCATGATAGAAAATACATCTTTAGCATCTTCTATCTCCTTGTTTTCATATAATGAGTTTCCTTTGTCATAGAGATGACTATATGTCGTTAATAAAAGAGAGCCGGAGGATAAATCGACAGCTCTTTTGTATTCACCTGAATTGATTGCTTCTTTTATTTCTCTGAAGTGAGTATTAAATTCAGTTTCACAACTTATACTCTTTAGATCACTTCCTTTATATGATCCCAATGTCTCATAAATTTTCTTGGCTTGATAATAGTCTTTTTCGTTAAAGAGTCTTTCTGCATTTTCAAAGGCCTTGATTTTCTCATTGCATTTGGCAATCAATTCAGAGGCTTGTGTTCGAGTCTCTTCTGAGAAGTTTCTACTTTGAGAAATATCGAATAATTGTAAATTTGCATCGTCAAATTGATTATTTTCTATTAAATCTCTACAGTTTTTCAAACGCCTTTTCTCTTCATTCAGTCTATCTATTCTTGCCTGAACATCTCTTAAGTTGTTTAAAGATTCAGAAACCTTGTCGATACATTCTTGCTTTCCTTTTCTTACTGTCCAGCCATATAGAAGATTAAAAATTATTTGTGCATCAGATATATGAAGATTAGCCAAATAGTTCTTTCCTTTTTCAAGCAATATATTAAATGTCCACTCAAAAAAAGAATCATTGCTAACTTTAGCAATTGCATCCACATAATGTTTTGCACTTATATCAGAGTTGATTTCATATTGTAAAATATCTTTTTTACAAGTCTCTTTATCCCTCTCATTGCTTAAATCTGATATTTTGTCTTTTGCTTCCTGAATCGATCCCTTTTTCAGCAATGTGCCAATGCATTCTTTTGTATAGGTGTTCTTTAATTCCACTTTAAGCTTTGGCGAGTGAATAAGGTTAATCAAAATTTCTACACTATCATATTTTCCACTGCGAAGGAAAGTATCAAACGATTCCTTATACTTTTCATCTTCACGAAGAAATTTATTACACTTATTTACATACTGTTTAGATTCCTGAAAAGCATTTAGTTGATCAAAAAGTCTTTTCGCTTGTTCGTAGTCTTTTTTATTATAAAAATCAATCGCTTTTTTATAAACTTCATCCTTTGATTCCGTACTCAATTCCAATTTTGCATAATCGATGGGGCGGTCCTTTAATTTGAATCTAGCTTTGTTATAATCCAGATCTAATTTTTTCAACGTTCCATCATTCAGGTCAGATTGATATTTCTCAAATAAAGCAATCCAATCATCCGGTTTCAGTCTATCCTTTGGCTTGAAATGTTTTCCATTGATAGACCCCATCTGGTAAAATGCATCTTTGATATAAGAAGGCAGATGTGACCAATATATGGCTAATAAACGATTCGCATTCTTTTCAGTTTCTTTTTGGCTTGTCACTGAATAAGGAAATAATCCAGATTTGACAAATTCCTTCTCTGATTTGCCTATAGAATCTTTTTGGTTATTATAAGGACCAGCCTGTCCTCCATGTAACATCATGAAAAGTAGGACAAATATTTGAAAATATTCACTTTCCGGTTCTCTTCGAGTAGAAGGCAACTTTTTTTGTTCCAAAATAGGATATATTTCTGGAGCAATAAAACCATTGCTTACAACTCGGCCGATAAATTCCCCAATTTGATAACTATCACAGTCAAGGAAGCAAACAACTTCATTATTTTCAACAAAAAAATTTTCTAATTTAATATCAGTAATGAGAATGTTTTTGCCATGCAATATTTTTATCGTCCTTAAAAGAGATAGGATAAGGGAGACAATTGTCTTTTTGTCCGTCGAATTATTATTGCGTGGACTAAAATATTTTTTTAATGACTTTCCCTCTACTTGCCTCATCACATATCCGATAAAGGCCCTATCCTTATATAGTGCTGTTATGGGCCAAGCGCAATTATCTATATTAGGATTGTTCCTGACCATAAACTCTATTTTTCTTTTTTTATAGTCTAACTGGTCTTTATCACAAATATTGTATATTTTAGCAACATAACCTTGTCTTTGAATTAAATGAATTTCCCCTTCGCCACCATGACCGATTTTCTTTAAAAGTTGAATTTCATTATTATTGGAATCATAAATATTATTGGAATCATAAATCAATGCAAAAAAACCTCCAATATCTAACAGCAGATATTTACTATTCGAATTACGAGAAATATTATCTAATCGATTGTTGCCATCATCGAAATAGTACAATCATCACCCACTTGAGATCTCTCTTTCAATAATTTTATTAGTTTCTTTAATTCCTTTTCGGCAACTCTTGCATTCGTATGTTGAATAAGTTCTGAGATTTTATTGATGGCATTGCAATAGAGATTTGTATGACGATTAATCAGACCATCATTACATCCATCAGTTGATAAAACAATAGACTCTATTGTATCCGATTTTACTTTCCTCAATTGAAAACGCTTATCTAAATACCAAACTTGATTATTTATTGCATTTAGATAAATATTTTGAGGATAACATGTCATATTCATTTCATCTCCATCTTTATTTTCTTCCATAAAGACTTCAAAACCATTCCTGTCTTTTCTCTTAATGCCTATATAGCCATCCCCGATCATTCCAAAGATAAACATATTATCCTTCACTGCTGTAAATAAGCATGTGGAGCTAAAGGATTTGATAGCCTCTTCTTCATCGGTAATATGTATTTTTTTCAATTTTTTTGCTAAAAATCTTTGCTTCATATTTTGATTGATGATTGAATCGATTATGAGCTTTCTGACCTCAAAATTGTTTAAATTTGTTATATAGTCGTATTTCTTTGAAAATAAATCGCAAATGACTTCACATGTATTCTTTGATCCAAACTGAGAAAGGGGCTTGCTGCCACATCCATCTGAAACACAAATAACATAGACGTTGTCTTTTTTATTGATTTTACTACAACAATAATCCTGACAGCAATTTATACCACTCTTTTTGGTTTCATGATGTCGCCCCTTAATTTTAGAACTAATTATTTCCCACTTTTGCATTTTAATCATTAAGATTCACGGCTGACCAGTCATCTGTCGGTTGTGGCGCAACACTTTCACCCTCAACACTATTTGTCAAAGAAGACATGCTATTTGATAACCATTCGAAAAATTCTTCAAATTTTGTTTCAGACAATTGTTTGGCTCTATGTCTATTTGAAAATCCATTCAAAGTTTCTATGCCATTTTCATTCCCTATCAAAATTTGAAAAATAGTGAGTCCTTTTGCTGATTCTTCGTTTTTTATTTCTTCTTGAATTGCAGTAACATTATCAGTTGGGCGACCATCAGACATTAAAATTAACCATGGTCTCCAATAATCG
>CAVBGZ010000151.1:0-6015 GCA_963595075.1 Waltera intestinalis | reverse complement strand
AAAATTTTCTTCCTTTTCTTTTTTTCTATACTTGCAAAAAATGATTAGCTTTGTTAAAATACTATTGTTGTCCACGTAGCTCAGCTGGATAGAGCATGCGCCTTCTAAGCGCACGGTCGGGGGTTCGAATCCCTCCGTGGACGCCATTTGCAGATTGAAGTCACTCGGAAGGGTGACTTTTTGCATATTATGATTTAATATTAATCTGAAGGACGAAAAAAAACATGAGCGAAATAATTAAAACTGGATATCAATTTGTTGGTTGGTTCATTGATCCAGAATGTACAAAGAGAATTAATCCTGGCGGAGTTTTACCTCATGCAGTTACACTATATGATAAATGGGTTCCGATATGGTATCCAATTAAATATGATTGTAAAGGTGGATTTAATTCCAGAAAAAATCCAACTTTTCTTTGTGTGGAAAGTGAACAATTGAAGTTGTATCCTGCAAAGAAAAGAAATTCTATGTTTGTAGGTTGGAAATGGAAAAATGAAATCATAGAAGAAATACCGGCTCACTTATGCGAAATAATTCATTTAGAAGCAATATATAAAGATTTGCCTGTTATTGAATTTGATACGTGTGGTGGAGGAGTTTTTGATTCAATATGTACAAACGAGGAAGGATTTATATTAGGATTACGTGAACCTATACGTATAGGTTATACATTTGATGGATGGTTCAGAGATTCAAATTATAACTGGAGGTATAATTTTGAAGAGCCTTTACATGAATCTTGTACTTTGTATGCACATTGGAATGTTACAAATTATAAAATTGAATATGATACACAAGGTGGCTATACTTCAAGAAAAAATCCTAAGGAATATACCTATTTTTCAGATACGATTCAATTGTTACCGGCAAAAAAATCGGGGTATATTTTTCTAGGTTGGTTTGATGATAGAGATAACCAAATCACGAAAATAAATCAATTTTCTATTGGAGATAAACATTTGATTGCTTATTATAAAAAAAGCGATATGTAAGGTTAAGATTGATAATTGATTATTATTTTTGGTTATGATAAAATACTGATGTTTCGCTAGGAGGTAATGTGAACGCATATTATACGTCTTTACTTAAAGATATTGATGAGAAAATAAATGAAGAACATTATGCTTTAGCGTACGAATTGATTTGTCAGGAATTGGAGATGCCTTATGTTGAAAAAGAAGCTTTAGATGCTTTGGAAGAATATAAGAATTTATGTAAACAACATTTAGTGCATGATACTCCTTCATTGGATACAAATAAATTAGATGATTTTGTACATGGTAATTTAGAAAAAAAGATTTGTGCTATTCAAATGCTTGAAAATCTGAATTTAAGATTATACCATGATCAAGTTCAGAATTTATTGAGTTCTAATTTGCCTGATGAATATAAGGGAGAATTGATTGAGGCTTTGATGGAGCAAAAGATTGATGATCCGTATGAGATTATAAAATCCGGATTACAAATTACTTTTATTCCAAGCGCTATATTACCTATTACACAAGATGAAACGATTGAGGAAGTTTGTTCATTGTTTGAAAGTTGGTATTCAAATGAAGATCCTTCAATGGTTCAATTTTGTACAACTTTGTTTCTTCAACATGTATTAAGTGAAAGACCATTTGATCAAGAAGAGCAAGATTCTTATGCGTTAGCTAAGGCAATAAGTCGTTTGGTATTTGAAGCAATGCAAAAATCCGATGAATGGCCTATTTTTGAAAAAAAATTAGGACTACAAGAAATTGAGGATATTCATTTATCCATTGAAAAGCGAGGAGAAAACAATGACTAGTAATTGGACTTTAAAAGAAAATTCTACTGGTGAATTAGAAGTAACTGTAGAACAAGAGGCTTGGAAAAAAGCACAAAAAAAAGCATTAAATTATGCGAAATCACATATGAACATTAAAGGATTCCGTCAAGGACAAGTTCCTGAAGCTTTAGTTCGTAAACAAATCTCTTCAAAAGCACTATATGAAATGGCTGCTGAAGAAGTTGCAAACGAGGCTTTACGTGAAGGAATCGAAGCAAATTCACTTGAACTTGTTGCTCAACCAACATTAAGTGTAAAAGAAGCAAATGATGAAAAAGCAGTTTTAGTTTTTGCATGTGTTGTTTCTCCAGAAGTTACTTTAGGTGATTACAAAGGATTAGATGTAAAAAAAGCTGAAGTAAATGTAACAGATGAAGATGTTGCTTCTGAATTAACAAAAGTTCAAGAACGTTATGCTGATTGGGTTATTCGTGAAGATGATGACGCAGCTCAATTAGGTGACCAAGTGGTTATCGATTTTGTTGGAACTAAAGACGGAGTTGAATTCGAAGGTGGAGCTGGAGAAAACTATCCATTAGAATTAGGTTCAGGCTCATTTATTCCGGGCTTTGAAGAACAATTAGTTGGTGTTAAAAAAGGAGAAGTTAAAGACGTAGAAGTTACTTTCCCTGAAAACTACCAAGCTAGTGACTTAGCTGGTCAACCTGCAGTATTTAAATGTACAGTTCATGAGGTAAAATATAAAGATTTACCAGAATTAAATGATGAATTAATCAAAAAATTAAAAGTTGAAAATGTTGAAACAGTGGATGCTTACAAAGAAAAAGTTAAAAATGATTTAACAACTCAAAAAGAGCGTGAAGCAGAAGACAATTTCACTAGCGAAGTTTTAACTTTAGCTTGTGATAATGCAACTGTTGAAATTCCAGAAGTGATGATTGAAAATGAAGTATCACGTATGTATAGAGAGTTTGAAGGACGTATGCAACAATCTGGATTCACTGCAAAACAATTCTTAGAAGCAACAAATCAAACGGAAGCAGATATCCGTAATCAAATGAAAGACGAAGCAAGTAGTCGAGTAAAAACTTCATTAGTATTAGATGCGATCGTTAAAGCAGAAAACATTGAAGCAAGTGATGAAGATGTAGAAAAAGAATTTACAAGCATGGCTGAAATGTATAGCATGGATGTTGAAAAAATTAAACAATTTGTTTCAGCAGAAAGTGTTAAAGCTGATTTAGCTAGTCAAAAAGCATTAGACTTTATTAAATCATCTGTAAAGTAGTATAATGTACCAATGAAAAGACGCTAGGCGTCTTTTTCAATATTAGTATATAAATGAGGAGGATTCATATGGAAACATATACTTACCCTTTAGTTTGCACAAGAGGTGTTATCTTATTTCCTGAACAAGAAATTGTGATTGATGTTGGAAGAGAATCATCATTAAATGCTTGTGAGGATTCGCAAAATCATTACGATAAAAAGGTCTGTTTATTTTCTCAAAATAAATTGGAAAAAGAAAATCCAGATGTTGATGATATTTTTGATGTAGGTACATTATGTGAAATACGACATATTCGTCGTTTTGACAATTTTATTCGTGTTAAATTTCGTGGTTTACAACGTGTTCGCCTAAAAGAATGGATCAATGGAACATCATGTGATCTTGCCAACGTTGAGCTACTTGAAAGTGTTCGTCAAAATGAATTAGAGGAAAGTGCTCTTTTAAGAATGCTGAATGAATCTTTTGAAAAAATCTCACCTAAGGAAAATTCTTTTAATAAAGAACTTATGATTGAATATTCTAAAGGAATGGGTGCAGATGCATTGACAGATCGTGTTGTACAAACTTTGTCTTTATCCTTCCAACGTAAACAAGAATATTTACAGACATTAGGACTTAATGATCGTATGGTTATGTTACTTTCTGATATCGAAAATGAAGAAAAGATGTCTGAAATCGAGCAAAAAATCAATAAGCAAGTAAAAGAACGTATTGATCAAGGTCAAAAAGATTATTATTTAAGAGAAAAGATGAACGTTATTCGTGAAGAATTAGGTGATGCAGCTTCACAAGATGAAGATGCTGCAAATATTAGAAAACGTTTAGCAGAAAATCCTTATCCTGACTACATTAAAGAAAAAGTTTTATCTGAAGTTAAACGCTATGAAATGCTTCCAATGGCAAGTGGCGAAACTGGTGTTATTAAAACTTATATTGATTGGTTATTGGATTTACCTTGGTGGCAAGAAACAAAAGATGTTGATGATTTAAAACTTGTTGAAAAGACATTAAATGAAGATCATTTTGGCTTAGAAAAAGTAAAAGAGAGAATTTTAGAATATTTAGCAGTTAAGCAAATGACAAATTCTTTGAAAGCACCAATCATTTGTCTTGTAGGTCCTCCTGGAGTTGGTAAGACGAGTCTAGCAAAAAGTATTGCGCGTGCTTTAGATCGTAAATTTGTCAAAATGTCTTTAGGTGGCGTACGCGATGAAGCGGAAATTCGTGGGCATAGAAGAACGTATTTAGGAGCTTTACCTGGAAGAATTATCCAAGGTATGAAAAAAGCTGGGGTTGTTAATCCAGTGTTCTTGATTGATGAAATTGATAAAATGGCAAGTGATTATAAAGGGGATCCATCAAGTGCTATGCTTGAAGTATTAGATCCTGAACAGAATGCTTTATTTTCAGACCATTACATTGAAGAAAGTTATGACTTATCAAAGGTTCTCTTTATTGCTACTGCGAATTATTTAGAAAACATTCCTCCAGCACTAAGGGATCGTTTAGAAATTATCCAATTATCTTCATATACGGATGTTGAGAAGATTCATATCGCAAAAGATTATGTACTTCCTAAACAATTGAAAGAAAACGGTTTAAAACCATCTCAATTAAAGATTGATGATGAAATGATGCTTTATTTAATAAGGTATTATACTCGTGAAGCTGGTGTTCGTAGTTTAGAAAGAACAATTGCTACTTTATGTCGTAAAACGGTTCTAGCTGTTTTAAGAGATAACAAGCGAAGTGTAAAAATTACTAAGAAACTTATTCATGAATGGTTAGGAAATGAAAAAGTAGATTATGGTAAAAAAGAGAAAAAAGATCAGGTTGGTATTGTTACTGGATTAGCTTATACAAGTTTTGGTGGAGATATTCTTCAAATCGAAGCTACAAAATTTAGTGGAAAGGGAAGACTTGTTCTTACAGGAAAACTTGGAGATGTTATGAAAGAAAGTGCATCCATTGCACTTGATTATGTTCGTACACATGCTAAAGAATACAAGATTGATCCGGAATTGTTTGAAAAGAATGATGTACATATTCACGTGCCAGAAGGAGCTGTTCCTAAGGATGGACCTAGTGCAGGTGTAACAATGACAACAGCCTTGGTATCATGCTTTTCTGAAAGACCTGTAAAATCTAATTTAGCGATGACTGGAGAAGTTACACTTCGTGGAAATGTATTGCCTATTGGAGGATTAAAAGAAAAATCACTTGCTGCACATCGTTCTGGAATTGACACGATATTAATTCCAAAAGACAATGTTAAAGATTTAGATGATGTTCCTCAAGAGGTTAAAGATTCAGTGAATTTTATTCCAGTAAGTAATGTTTCACAAGTATTAAGTAATGCGTTGGTAAAGTAGTATGGATGCACAATTTGTGATTAGTGCTGTCGATAAAGAAGGATGGCCTGAATCTGATTTACCAGAAATTGTTGTGGTTGGTCGAAGTAATGTTGGTAAAAGTAGTTTTATTAATGCTTTAACAAACCGAAAAAAATTAGCTTATGTAGGAAATACACCTGGAAAGACCCGATTAATTAATTTCTTTAGAATTGATAATCAATGGATGTTGGTTGATGTTCCTGGTTATGGATATGCGAAAATGTCTAAACAAATGCTTTTAAAAATGGGAAAAATGATGGATACCTATTTTAATGAACGTAAACAAATTTGTTGTGTAATTCAACTTGTAGATGCTAGGCATGGAGCAACACATGATGACTTGGATATGATTGAAATGGTTCAAAGTTTAGGAATACAGATTGTAGTTGTAGCAACTAAAATTGATAAAATTCCTAAGACAAAACGTATTCGGGCATTAAAAGATATTTCTAAGCAACTTCAGTTGCCAATGCAAAATATATTTGGCATATCAAGCCCTGAAAAAAGTGGGTTTGAACCTGTATTAGAAAAAATTTATACAATTATTGAGCAAGCTT
>CAVBGZ010000150.1:0-6041 GCA_963595075.1 Waltera intestinalis | reverse complement strand
GATATAGACATCATAAGTATATCCATACTTTTCCTCCTAATCTAAGCCAAAACTAATTATACAATAAATCTTAAAGATATACAAACCTACAGACATTAATTCTGTATCACGTGAATTGAAAAAGTAAATTCAATAAACTAGAATTTTTCTTGAATTATGTCTTTCATAAAATTCAAGTTTTATTTTATGGAATTTACTCTTACTTTTTGATACGTTTTATTTGAAAGGATTTTTATCTTGGTTATAAAAAAATGGGACATACCCAAAAGCCTGCAAGCACGGTATATCCCTCTGCCATCCAACGATATGAAATGACACACTTATGATATCTTTAATCCATAATCTTTTCAAGAAGATTCACTTTAACCAATTTCCCTTCTGCTCTTCGCTTTCCATTCAATGTCAGATTCAACATGTTTATGATCATATTATCGATTTATTGAAAAAGGATCTTCGCATTATTTCCAATTTCCTTTCTCTTTCTTCCGAGGACTATTTCATATTTCATGGCACTTATACTCGCACTTTTTCTTCTGAATTTGATTCGGATATCTCAATCAGAATCCAACGTATCATGGTCTTTTTTAAAGATGGTTCAACACAAACGCATGCACTGATTCCTTTTTTCTTGGTCCCTTATTCACGTATCTCTCTTTCTCTCCATATTAAGGCGGCTCTAAGTGAAGACCATGACCTTGCTAAGCTCGCTAGTCGTTATCTCGTGGATTTTCATTCCTTGAAAAATATATACTCTCGTTATCAAATCTATTGGTCTTCACTCGCTATTATTTCAGCTTCTGATATAATCCATATCCTAATTGATTATGCTCATTCATATGGCCATTTTTATTTTCAATCTAGGGCAACTATTCACGATTTTTGTTCTTTTTAATCCGACCAACATCACTTCCTTCAATCTTGCCTTCCTATCTTTTTAAAATATGACTATGAACAAAAACAGGAGGTGAATTATCTATGAATGATAGTTTTTTGGTCAAATCATTTCTTTTAGATGAAACATGGACCGGATCTTTATGCTCTTTTGAAGATTACGGTGCTTTTCAACGTATTTCTTTTTCAGCTAGATGCTCCCTTTTAGAAGTTATCGTAGGACAATGTGAATCCTATCGCTGGGTCTTTCTGCCCGATTACGAAGTCGGTTGTATGCAGGCAGACATCAATGATATCTTTTGGAATGCAGAAAAACTTAGCTCATTGATTGGTCCAACAGATGCCTCAACCATCGCTTATGGTATTCGTTATGTCTATAAGAAAAAAGAAGGGTATCTTCCATGAGTCGGCAAAAACACTTGAGTCTTGAAGACAGAAAAAAGATTGAAAAAGGTCTTGAAAATGGAAAAAGAAGAACATCCATTGCCAGATCCTTAGGCTATGATCCTTCAACCATTTTCAAAGAAATAAAAAACCATAAGTTCATGAACAATCGGTACAAAAAAAGAGCCCATTATCCATTAAAGGTCTTCGATTGTGTTTATATGACAGAATGTGGAAACAAAAATTTTTGTGACAGGTATTGTGGAAGATATATCCCTGAAACATGTAAGAGAAGAGACAAAATAGTAGGCGTATGTAATGGTTGCGAAAAGGTTCGTACATGTAATCGTCAAAGATGGTTCTACGATGCTGAGCGAGCCTATGACGATTATCGTTTCACATTGAAAGATTCCCGTGAAGGGTTGGATATAACGACAAAGGAAGCAGAAAGAATTGGAAACATCATTGCTCCACTGGTCAAGAATGGTCAATCTCTTTATACCATTGTGGAGAATCATCCAGAAATTGGTATTTGTGAAAAGACCTTGTACAACTATATAACAGCTGGTGTATTCAGCCGAAATGGAATCATTGACCTTAATCTTCGATTGAAAACATCTAGAAAACGCCCTAAACCTAAAATAAGTATAAAACCACGAGAAAATCGTTCCTATCTAAAAGGAAGAACATATAAGGATTATCTAGAATTTTTAGAACTCCATCCAGATGCATCAGTTGTTGAGATGGATACAGTCTATAATGATGTTTCCAACGGGCCATTCATACAGACATTTGAATTCGTTGAAACAGATATTATGATTGCCGTTCTTCATAAAGAAAAGAATGCAGCTGCTATGGTCGATGGGCTTCGTTTCATAAAAGAAAACTTACAAGAAGATTTTCAAACCTTTGTCCAAATCATCCTGACAGACAGAGGCACAGAGTTTGTGGATGCAAAGAGCTTTGAAAAAATGGGAGTCAAAGTATTTTATTGCGATCCCATGCAGAGCTCACAAAAACCAAATGTCGAAAATAATCATGTTATGTTGAGGTGGATCCTACCAAATAAAAAGAATCTGACTGAGCTTGGTTTACGGTCGCAAGAAGACCTTGATTTAATTTTTTCACATATCAACTCATATAAACGAAAGGCGTTAAAAGGAAAATCTGCAATCGATATTTTGAAATTCTACTATGGTTCAGATATACTCAAAAAATTTCGATTAGAGGAAATAGAAGCGGATTCTATCCTTTTAAGACCAGAACTAATCAAGAAATAAAATAGAAAGAACTAGAATCAATTGAATCGTTTATTTGGATAAAACTGTAAAAAGAAACCATAGAAAACAATTTTAAAAAATCAAAAATAACGTAAAAAGAACAACGGAATTTACTCTTACATCAAAAAATAAAATCAATTCCATTGTTCTTTTCGTCATGTTTTAATCACTTTGATTTTAGTCTTTCATATTTTGTTCTTGAAGTAAATAATTCATATTGAAGTCAAAAAAACTACTCATTTATAAACTATTGAAAGACTAATTTCAAAAAATTTTATAAGGTATCAAATCTTGAATTTAACTTTTCAATCCACCCTTTTTTTGATATTCTTTATATATCCTTTATTTATAGGGGATTAAGGATCTATTTTAAAAAACAACAGACTGGATTGTCTGTTGTTCTATAACTATTGTTGATTTTCAATTTCAGTAATTTTAGCAATTCTTCCTTTATGTCTTTCCCCTTCACTAAACGGTGTTTTCAAGAAAGTATGTACAATATCCTTTGCCAATTCAATACCGATAATTCTTTGCCCCATCGCTAATACATTTGCATCATTATGTTCTCTGGTTAATTGAGCCATTGTTGTATTTGTACATAAACCACAACGAATTCCCTTCACTTTATTCGCTGCAATAGAAATTCCAATTCCTGTACCACAAATTACAATCCCTTTATCAACTTCTTTTGACACAACTAAATCTGCCACTTTTTTTGCATAATCTGGATAATCACAGCTATCCTTTGTATCTGTACCACAATTTATAACTTCATGCCCTTCTTCTTCAAGCATTGATACAATTTCATTTTTGTATTCTACAGCTCCATGATCATTCCCAATCGCTACTTTCATTTTTTATCTACCTCCAATTGTCTCTTTTATCATACTACTTAATTCGTTTTGTGAAAACGATTACGTTTTCTTTTCAAACGATTTATGACAATTCGGACATTTGATTTCCAAACGCCCCTTTTTTCTAGGTAACCTTATCATTTGTACACAATATGGGCACAAAACATATTTATGATCTTTATCCCTAAAACTCTTTTGAATAATCTTAAAGCTTCTTGTCACTTTTCTTTTATACTTTATATATTTATCATTTTCGATGGAACGTGCAACAATATTTTTTGAAAAGCTTCTATATATATTAATTACAATCAAAATATAGATAACGATTCGAAGGATTATAGAGTCTATCCACCAATTTACTACCACCAATATTATGAAGACGATAGATATAAAAATATTCAATTGATCTTCCCCATATCGTCCAAGCATAAATTTTTCTATTTTGTCTCTCATATATTTTCCTCTTTTTGCACCTTATTTTAGCATAATTCCGTTCATGATATGAAAGCAGATGTAAATATTTAGAAAACATTGAAATGTTTTTTCAAAATATGGTATAGTTTTCTCGGAAATATATTATGGAAATATATAAGGAGGATTTTCATGGCAGATTTAAATGCAATCTATGAAGTTGTAAAACAACGTAACCCAGGAGACAGTGAATTTTTAGAAGCTGTTGAAGAAGTTTTTCATTCTTTAAAAGTAATTGAAGAAGTTCATCCTGAAAAGCTTGATGATGATGTTCTTACTCGTTTAGTAGAACCAGAAAGACAAATCATCTTCCGTGTTCCTTGGGTTGATGACCAAGGTAAAACACAAGTTAACCGTGGATACCGTATTGAATTCAATTCAGCAATCGGTCCTTACAAAGGTGGTTTACGTTTTCACCCTTCTGTAAATGTTAGTATTATTAAATTCTTAGGTTTTGAACAAATCTTCAAAAATGCCTTAACTACATTACCTATGGGTGGTGGAAAAGGTGGATCTGACTTTGATCCAAAAGGAAAGAGCGATGGAGAAGTTATGCGCTTCTGTCAAAGCTTCATGACTGAATTGTATCGTCATATTGGACCGGATACAGATGTTCCTGCAGGAGATATCGGTGTTGGTGGACGTGAAGTTGGTTATTTATTTGGTCAATACAAACGTCTAAAGAACGAATGGAGCGGTGTTTTAACTGGTAAAGGTTTAACATTCGGTGGTTCTTTAATCCGTACTGAAGCAACAGGTTATGGTCTTTGCTACTTCGCTGAAGCTTTATTAAATGACAATGGTACTTCTTTTGATGGTAAGACAGTTTGTATTTCTGGTAGTGGAAACGTTGCTATCTATGCTGCTCAAAAAGCAACTCAATTAGGTGCTAAGGTTGTTACTGTTTCTGATTCTAATGGTTTCGTTTATGATCCAGATGGAATCGATGTAGAATTAGTAAAAGACATCAAAGAAGTTCGTCGCGCACGTATTAAAGAATATGTTGAAAAACGTCCAAATGCGACTTATTACGAAGGTCAACGTCCTTGGTCAATTAAATGTGATGTTGCACTTCCTTGTGCCACTCAAAATGAAGTTGAATTAGATGACGTTAAAAAATTAGTTGAAAATGGTGTCTTCGCTCTTTGTGAAGGTGCAAACATGCCTACTACTCCAGATGCAATTGCTTACTTAAAAGAACATGGTGTATTCTATGCTCCAGGTAAAGCTTCAAATGCTGGTGGTGTAGCTTGTAGTGGTCTTGAAATGACGCAAAATGCTCAACACTTATCATGGACTGCTGAAGAAGTTGATTCTAAATTAAAGGATATCATGGTTAATATCTTCAACACATCTCGTGATACAGCTAAAGAATATGGTCATGAAAAAGATTATGTATTAGGAGCAAACATTGCAGCCTTCTTAAAAGTAGCTGAAGCTATGAAGGCTCAAGGTACTGTTTAATCAATTCTTCATTCAAAAGCTCGCTTAAGCGAGCTTTTTTCTTTGAGAACGTTTTCAAACTTTTAATTAAAAAAAATAATGATATACTGAACTCGTTATGAAAAAAGCAACACAAATGTCTGAATCAATTGAATTAGCCATCCTATTAGCAATGAGTGGTGGACTCATGGATGCCTATTCTTATTTATATCGAGGTGAAGTTTTTGCGAATGCACAAACTGGAAATATGCTTCTTTTAGGGGTATATGCTTCACAAGGAAAATGGTATTTAACTCTACATTATCTTTTCCCTGTACTTTCATTTGCGATTGGAATTGCCCTTTGTCAATTCATCCGCTTTCATAGAATGAAAAAACTTCATTGGCGCCAATTTACTGTTTTTATTGAAATCCTATTATTAAGCGTTGTAGCCTTCATTCCTACTCGTTACAATCTCATTGCGAACAGTTTAACTTCCTTCGCTTGTGGGATACAGGTTCAAGCCTTTCGAAAGATTCATGGTAATGGATTTGCGACAACCATGTGTATTGGAAATTTAAGAAGTGGCACCGATAATCTGATGTCTTTCTTACATAAAAAAGAAACTTCTAATTTAGAAAAAGCTTTTCTTTATTATTTTGTCATTCTTTGTTTTATCTTCGGAGCCATCATAGGAAACTTGTGTTTATCTTCTTTACACTCCTATACAATACTTGTA
>CAVBGZ010000149.1:688-6116 GCA_963595075.1 Waltera intestinalis | reverse complement strand
ACTCATAGCAGTAAGTAATACAGTATCTCCTGAACAAATACTCCCATCATCAATTGGAATGATCATACATTCACAATTAGCAATCCAAGGATATGAATCATTTCCGCATACATCTCTTAGAATCTCAATATTTGGATTATTTGTCTTACCTTCATATTTATCAGAGATTATAACCAAATGATAATCTATATTATCCCAAGAATTGATCAAGAAATCAAAATCACGATTACTTCTACCAATAGATAAAGCATATTTTGTATCTTTATACTTGCTAGGTCTAGCTAACTTACTATATTCCTCATAATGATCACTGATACCAAAATAAGTAACAATAATTCTATCTAGGGGAAAATTAAATTCCTTAGATATTTCAGTAGCATAATTTTTAGATGGCACGTGAATATAGTCAATATATTTAGGGTTCAAGCATTTAGCCATAAATGAATGATAAACTTTACCAAACTTATTTTTCTTCTTGTATGTAAAATTCATCACTACAAGTTTATTTTTCTTCTTTACATGAAATATAGAATAAAAGTAGGCTAATATCAATACATAGAACTGTTGCCAACCAATGATGATATTGTATCTCTTTCTATGAATGAAATATTTAAAACCAATTCTAAAATATTTCAAATATCTTTTAACTTCACTTAATTTACCTTTTCTTTTCCAATTAGCAATGTGAGATTTTATTTGATATATATATATATATCATTGTCAAGTGATTCTAAACCATCTTTTAAATCCTTGACTTCATCCGCCTCACAATCACAAAGAATAATGTTTTGTTTTTCTTTCATATTCTACCTCGAAGTTGTCTTCTCATATCCTTGAGATTCAACATCTGCATTGACAATCTCTTCACCTGTTTTATTCTTAAGTAAATCCTTAGAAGCATCAGATAAACCATTATTGACAACAGCGCACATATCACATGTAGATAATTTATCTAATTCTTCTTTTGTTACTTTACCATCTCTATAGTCACGAACGATTTTATTCTCATACATAGAATATTTCTTTTTCTTAAAGAATCTTAAGAATTTATGTTTGATAACCCATAAAGATGGTTTCCACATATATTTCTTCATTGCAGGGCTAACAGATCCAATCATCCAGCAATTACGATCACAACAGCGAACCTTTTGTCTAACTCCATCAGCTTGTTTTGAATTCCAAACCTCATCCCAAGTATGATCATTTAAATTACCCATAACTTCTTTATCTTTTGTACCATTGCATGGCATAACATCACCATATGGATCAATAAAGAAAGTATCAAATGACATATCACATGGAAGAAGTCTCTTTTGTCCAAAGATATAATTGATAAGACCGTGATTGAAATAAGCTCTGAACCATTTCTTAGGAGAATTTGATTTTAATAATTCATTAATCAAATCCTCAAAGTTTTGAGCCACCATCATACGATCATGAATGATATTCTTTGCTTCCACAAAATAGAAAGAATTATGAAGAGATGCCGTTGCAAATTCCATACCTAATTCTTCACTCTTCTTATATAATGCGACTAAATCAGGTGCATTCTTATCTTGAACTGTCATACCAAATCCAACATCAGGATGTTTCATTTCAACCAATTTCTTAAGAGTTGTATAACCTCTATTGAAACCATCAGGTAAACCTCTTATTTCATTATTGGTTTGTTCTAATCCTTCAATTGAGATACGAATACCGACATTAGGGAATTCTTCACATAATTTGATAATTCTATCAGTGAAGAAACCATTTGTTGAAATAACAATACGATCTGATTTCTTATATAGTTCTCTAACGATATCAGGTAAATCAGTTCTAATGAATGGTTCACCACCAGTGATGTTAGTGAAATACATCTTTGGTAATTTCTTAATGGTTTCAATAGATATCTCTTCTTTTGGTAAAGAAGGAGCTTTATATCTGTTGCACATTGTGCAACGAGCATTACATCTATAGGTAACAATAACTGTACCATTTAATTTCTTTTCAGCCATATATTAATCCTTTCTAGAATCAAATAATTCTTTTAATTTTTCGAAATGCTGTTGAGGATTAAATACATCTTCAACTTTTTTTCTTGCATTATGCCCTAAAGTCTGACAAAGAGTATGATTACTTGCTAATAACTTAATTTTATCAGCTAATTCCTTTGAATTCTTAGGTTCAAATAAATAACCAGTTTTATTATCATCGACAAGTTCAGGGAAACATCCGAAATTTGAAGCAATGACAGGTTTTCCATAAGCATAAGCTTCAATAACAGTATTAGGCATATTGTCGTACCAAATAGCAGGACATAAAACAGCCATAGAATGCGATATTAAATCTTCTAATTCCTTGCCCCTGACAAATCCAGTAAATTCAATTTTATCTTCCAAATGATTTTCTTCAATGAGTTTCTTTAATTCAACATCCTTATCAGTCAACTGACCAGTTATCTTTATTTTTAGATTCGAATATTCATTTAGATATTTCATTGCTTCAATAGCATATTTAGCACCTTTTTCAGAAACTAATCTACCTAAGAATAAGAGATAATCATAATCATCAAAATTCGGTGTTATTTGTGTGGAATCTATGAATGTAGGTATTGTTACAATCTTATTAGCATCATAACCAGCTTCAATTAATTTGTTTCTTGTGAAATTAGTTGGTGTAATAAAATAATCAACATAATCATAGAGTTTCTTTTTTCTATGATACATCATTGAATAACATCTTATCATAGAAGCAGCCTTTGAGCCATGATAACAACGATTATTGATACCTTGTTTAAAGTCACCTTTTAAACATAATTCACAAACATTTTCACCTCTAAGAAAATCACTCTTTGGACACATCATATTAAAATCAGAAATTCTATGAATAACTGTCAACCCTTTTTTCTTTGCTGCCTTAAATATACTTGGAGACAAGGTATTGATTACTTGAAGAGCATATAAAACCTTAGGCTTTTCATCCTTAATCAATTTCTTAAGATTTTTAGCAGCTTCTTTATTATAAAAAGCACCTGATAGTGTTCTATATATTGCACTTGGAGTCTTTTTAATTCCATTATAATAGACACTATCACCACTTCTACTCTTAATGAAATATTTAGAATATGGAGTTTCTACATTTTTAGAATAATTGACTGAAAAAGGAATTGCATCATAACCAATACTATTACAATTTTCAATGAATTTAAACATATAAACTTCAGGTCCACCAGTCACATGATACCTGTAGTTTGCGACGATAACTTTTTTATTTTTTTGGTCCATTCTTTTCAACCCCTTTATATAATTCTAAAGTTTGATTTACAACATCATCCCATGTATATGGAATCACCATATTCTCATGAGTTTTCAAATGAAGATTGATGATCTTCTTGATTTGATGTCTAAGTCTATCTACATCTCCACGTTTAAACACAAAACAATCCTCATTGATAACTTCAACATTTTCAGGAATATTAGATACAAGACAGACATTTCCATAAGATAAAGCTTCAAGAAGTGACATCGGCATCCCCTCTATATCAGAAGGCAAGACATAAAGATAAGCATTCGAATATAATTCCTCTAGTTTTTGTCCTTGAACAAAGCCAGTCATGATAATACTATCATCATCTTTTACTTTATTCACAATAGACTGGAAGTAATCACCAGAGTGAGAATCACCACCAGCAATAACAAGTTTCATATCAGTACTAATTTCTTTTTTAACTAACTTCCAAGCATCAATTAGATAATCTAGACCTTTTTCAGGAACAATTCTTGCTAGAAATAGAATATAACTATCCTTAACTAATCCATATTCATTCTTGATAATCTCAGGTCCATGAAGAACAGGAAGTGTAATACCATTAGGAATATATTTAGTCGTTCTATGATATTCTTCTCTAAAATACTTCTTTACATTTCGAGAAAGAACAATGATTTCATCAGCATACTTAACAGCCTTCTTCTCGCCTCTTTTGATGATCCAAGAAGCAAAGCCACCCCATTTACCTCTCTGCCAGTCAAGACCATGTATAGTTACTACAACCTTATATTTTCTTTTCTTCTTTCTAGGAAGTAAATTAAGAAATAAAGAAGGACCTTCTGCATGGAAATGAACAACATCATATTTACCTTTTCTTGCTTCTTTTCTCACCTTTAAGGTAGCAAAGAAAGAAGAAAGAACAGCATCCAAAGATTTCTTATTGATAGTGAATACATTTTCTATCTTGCAACCTTTATATTCACTGATCTTTTCATATTCTTTTCTTTTGCGGTTATACAAAGTCACTTCGTGACCTTGTTCAACCATTCGAGTCGCCAGGTTTTCAACAACAACCTCAACTCCTCCTTCTCTAGAAGGAACATATTTATGTCCGATCATACAAATTTTCATGTTTACAAATGTTCCTCCTTTCAATATATTAATTAAGAATCAATCCATCCAACTGTAATAATCCTTTTCTAAAATCATCTTTTTCATTTTATTCATTTGATGAGATAATTTTATATCTTTGTTTTCTTTATCGACTTCAGATAATAAAGAATAAATAACACTGAATGATAATTTCTTTATATCTTCATCTTGATTTTTAATTCTCGATGTAACGATTTGAGATATCTCTTTAATAAATTGACAATATAATTCTTTATTAAATTTCAAATTATTATCTTTATAATAATTCCATAACAACACCTTGGTAAGTACACTATCAACTTGTTCAATTCTTTTAAGTTTGATAGTTTGTTGCATAATAGAATCTTCTCTTGTTCTATAAATATAGACAACTTGATTAAGATATCCAACTTTATTTAAGAATAAAGGTAATACCATTGCATTTGTCAAATCTTCATACCAAGCATGTTCAATCCAAGAGAAGTTTTTGAATAATTCCTTCTTATAAATTCTTTTCCAAGCAACACCGCCTGCAAAAGAATACTTATCTTTTGACACATCTTTAACATGAGAAGCTTTATGCTTGTACCCCCCCCGATATTTACATGCTGTGCTTCAACTAAATCAAAATCTTTAAAATAAGCGGCGTTCAATAAATCATCGACACAATATTCGGTAACAAAATCATCGCTATCAACAAAAATAATGTATTTTCCTCTTGACTTTTCAATTGCAATGTTTCTGCTTTGACCCAGGCCGGAATTTAGCTTATCAATAATTACAACATTATCTAATTTCTTATATTCATTGATAATATCTAATGTATTATCTGTAGAACCATCATTAATCAAAATAATTTCATATTTATATTGAGTCTTCTGATTGATAATAGAATCAATACATTCCTTAACAAAAGGACCAACATTATAACAAGGAACAATAATTGAAACATCATATGAATTATCCTCTAAAATATTAAGATTAGGAATAATACCATCAAATTTTCTTAATTGACATAATTTATTATATGCATCAGTATCAATTTCAA
>CAVBGZ010000149.1:0-631 GCA_963595075.1 Waltera intestinalis | reverse complement strand
ATTTTAGTTCTATTTATTCTTTTTAAAAAAGCTTTAACTTTTAAATTCATTAGATAAACCTCACTTTTCTCGAGAAGGAACATATTTATGTCCAATCAAACAAATTTTCATATTTACAAATGTTCCATCCTATTTTAAGTATCTCTACTGGATAAGAGATATAAAATTCAGTCGCATTATCCCACCAAAAATAATAGAGTTAGCTAGTACATCGAAGTTAATATAACTCCTTTCTCCAAATCTATAAATATCGTGAATTAAATATCAAATAATAGATACAATATTTTTATGATGTTGTAATTATATCATAAATTTAAAATATTATATATCCTATTATCTGACAATTTATAAAATGCAACACTATTGTCAATCGAAGTGATATCAAAACCAATCTCTCTTAAACAAATCTCTTATATATGTATTATTCTCTACATCATTTAAAATTTTATCATATCGATTAGTAATGAGGACATCAGAAATATTTTTAGATTGTTGTATTATTCACTGTTTTAGAAGCAAAGAATGTATTATTATAGCAATCACCGATTCTATAAATCTATACAAACACCATTGATTTTTTTGCATCAAGTCCTTTAACTTCTGCACTCCTAAAATAGATTATATACTGAGT
>CAVBGZ010000148.1:0-6125 GCA_963595075.1 Waltera intestinalis | reverse complement strand
GGATATATTTGTCTCTTGATAGATTTGATTATTCCGTATTTTTTAAAACTATTTAAGTATTTTTGGAATTTATATTTTTGTTTATAAAATCTAGCTTCTTCAATGTCAAAATCAGTTGAACTTACCGAATCACAATCAATAATCTTTCTAGGAACCACTTTAAAAGAGGTATATTTTTTGTCCTTTACGACTATAAATTTACGTTTAATGAAGTGTGAATATATAATTTCAGTCTCTTTTCCATCGTTAGAGACTGAATACAATTTATTATTTTTCCATAAGATTACGCATTGGTGCGAGACACCATTAATAATGTAATAGAATTTTCTTTCCGTAGCTCTAATGTCTCTACATATACTTAAATCATGATACACTCTAACGCCTAATAATATGGACTTAGAGTACCCCCCCCGTACTCATCGAAGTACATTGAATCAGGGGTTGAAAAGACATCTTCATAATTCAATGCTCTAGAATCTTCTTCATTTAATTTCCAAAGATTATTAGCTTCACTATTAATTCTATATAAACTTAAATGACCAAGGTAATTATACTTATCAAACTTATCAATTTGATCTTTTAGCATGCCTCGTATATCACCTAAGACCATATCGATATCACTGTAGCCCCAAAAATCATAACATTTAACATATTCTTCAAAAATATATCCATAGGCAAGTTTATAATCGCATAATTTATATGGTTTTTCTAACGAAATAGTGAAATCAAATTTGCTTTGAATCAACTTTCTCATATCATCAAAACTCATGTTAATAATTTTAATATTAAATTTAGATTCGATTTCTTGATCTGTAAATATTAAGAAATCAATCGTTGAATTAGATAATGCAGTTTTATACCAATATTCAAACATAGGTGGAAACTTTCCAAAATATGGCACTAATATAATAATCTTTTCCATTATATATTCACTCCTTTAACTTAAATAAAAATGTCTTTTATCACTTTTAAATACGAACACTAGCATAACCCTAGTATTTATTATTTACTCATCTCGTAATACACTCTAACAACATTCTTTGAAAAATTATCATATGTAAATAACTCTGTACAGCGTTTGATTGATTCATTTGATAATCTATCATATAAATCTTTATCATTCATTAATCTATTAAGGTTATTTGCATATTCCTTAACATCTCTATTTGGTGCTTCTAATCCACATAGATTATTAGGACAAACCCAATTAACTCCAGAACCAGGAATCGTGAATGTACAAGCAGGTTTACCAAAATACATAGCTTCCGCTAATGAAATACCAAAAGCTTCATTTCTTGTAATTGAAGGAAAAGCAAACATATCACAAGCCATCAAATAAGAATTGATATCATCATCGGATAAACGACCAACAAATTCTATATTTTCATAAATAGAAGCTTGTTTCATTAGTTCTTCAGTTAATTCACCTTTACCACCAATGATAATTTGACACTCATCTTGATTAAGATATTGATTAGATTCAATCAAATAACGAAGACCTTTATATTCAGTATGTCTACCAAAGAAGAATATAATCTTTTTATCTTTGTATTTATCTTTGATATCATTGGCTTTAATTTTTTGATTTTCGGTGACAATAATTCTTTCTTTACCAATACATAAAGGAACAACTTTCACTTTATCTTTATATCTAGGTAAATAATCAGTGTTTTCTAAATAAGCAGGTGAAGTTGAAAGAATAACATCAGCTCTTTCACATAATTGTTTATTTTGTTTCTTAAAGAACTTCTTCAATATCTTTTGTTTAATTATATCACAATGCCAATGTAATACAAGTTTGCCATTATAATTATACTTTTTAAATAATTTCAATAAGTAATGAGCCACAAAAGGATTCGGATAATGAAAATGAATAATATCAGGTTTAAATTCTAAATATACTTTTTCTAAAATCTTTCCGTAATTTAAATTCAATGACTGAGAGGCAATTTTCTTTTTAGAACCAACTCTAACAACACTGGTATCTTCATATATATCATCTAATTTTGTTTCATTTTTTTCATTGAAACAAATGACTTTTTGTTCATAATTGCCGGTTTCTTTTAAACTTTTCATAACATTATAGGCAACCTGCTCAATACCACCAGTAAACGGAGGGTAATATTTTGATATGTGTAATATCTTCTTTTTTTCCATATAGTCACCTATTTATTTAAAGAATTCACTTAGTTCATCATGAATTTTTGCTTCTTCTAATTTTGTTTCTTCTTTTGTTGTTGCACTGACTGAAATATATGTCTTGAGTTTTGGTTCAGTACCACTAGGACGGACAACAACAGAAGAATTGCCTTCTAGATAATATTTGAGTACATCACTTTTAGGAAGTCCGTCAATTCCCAAAGAATAATCAAGTGACTTAATGACTTTCTTACCACCAAGAGATGTGATACCTCTTCTGAACTTAGCCATAATCTCTTGCATCTTCTTAAATCCTGAAGAACCATCAAATTCGAATGAATACAATGTATTATAGGTGTATTCATATGTTTTGTATAGTTCATCAAGCTTTTCAAGCAAGGAAATGCCTTTTGATTTATAGTATGCAAACATCTCACAAATCTTATAGGCACCATCGACAGCATCCTTATCTCTTACATAAGTACCTGTAAGTACTCCATAAGATTCTTCAAATCCAAAGATGTATCTTTCAGGATGTCCTTGTTTTTCTAGTAATCCAATCTGTTCACCGATGAACTTGAATCCAGTAAGCACATTGATGGTTTTCACTCCATAATGCTCCGCAATTCTTTCAACCATATCAATGGTAACAATGGTCTTGACCATCACAGGATCCTTAGGCATCTTACCTAGAGCGATTCTTCTAGAACAGATATAGTCAAATAAGAGCATTCCTGTTTCATTTCCAGATAAGAGCTGATATTCACCATTACTTTCTTTCACAGCAATACCCACACGATCACAATCCGGATCCGTTGCAAGAAGTAAATCTGCATTGTTCTTTTTAGCATATTCCATGCCTAATGCCATAGCTTCTTTGATCTCCGGATTTGGATATGGACAGGTAGGGAAATATCCATTTGGAAATTCTTGTTCTTTCACAACTGTGATATTCGTATATCCCATCTCTTTAAGAGTTCTTGTTACAGGAACTAGACCTGTACCATTGAGTGGAGAATAGACAATTGCAACATTCTTATCGACTTTCTCATCACCAAGAAGGGATTGATTCTTCACTTCTTCTATGAAGGCTGTGATGACTTTGGGAGGAATATAGGAAATAAGTCCTTTTTCAAATCCATCATCTAAAGAGATATATTTGATATCCTTGAAGAGATCGATCTCTTCAATATATCCTAAGATCTCATCGGCAGCTTCGGTTGTAATCTGACAGCCATCACTTCCATAGACCTTATAGCCATTGTATTTCGAGGGATTGTGACTTGCTGTAATCATGACACCAGCTGAACAATGAAGATATCTTGTTGCGAAGGATAATGTTGGAACTGGAGAGATATATGGATAGATAGCGACTTCAATGCCATTGGCAGCAAAAACTCTTGCTGCTACATTAGCAAATACATCACTTTTAAGTCTCGAATCTCTTGAGATGGCTACTTTTCTATTTCCTTCCTTGAAGTTCTTAAGGATATAGTTACTTAGTCCTTGTGTGGCTTTAGCAACAGTATAGATATTCATTCGATTGGTTCCAGCACCGATTGTGCCTCTAAGACCACCAGTACCAAAGGCAAGATCACGATAGAAAGCATCTTCTTTCTTTGAAGAATCCATTGACTTTAGTTCTTTGACTAAGTCAACATCATCTGTTGCCTTTTCTAACCATTCCTGATAACTTGTTTCAATATCTTTCATAAATATAGATAACTCCTTTAACAGCGAATTCTTAAGAATTCAGCTTTTCCATGGATTTTGAGTGAGGAAGAATTCGCTGGAACGAAGATACAATCTCCTTTGAAGAAATTAGTCGATGTTCCATAATCTTCATCTGTGATTGTACCACATCCAGAATAACAAAGAAGAACTTGGAACGTTGAAGAACCAGTTCTAAAATCCGCAAGTTCTTTGATTCTCTCGGTATTCACAATCATTCTCTCAGTCTGGAAGTATTTGCACCTAGCAAGTATCTGACTTGCTCTTCCAGGTCTAAACTTATAGACTTCCATCGGCTGATGAGGTGAATCAACTTCATTGAGATTGGCTACATCAAGTGCTTTTTCAATATGGAGGGGTCTTAATTTTCCATTCTTATCAACACGATTATAGTCATAGAGACGATAAGTCAAGTCACTTGATTCCTGTATTTCTGCAATGAGGCATCCTTTTCCAATTGCATGTACTGTTCCTGAAGGGATAAAGAACATATCTCCTTTCTTGACAGGAACCTTGTTCATATATCTTTCAAGTTTTCCAGTTTGGATTGCTTTTCTTACCTTTTCTTTCGTGATCGTATGGTGGAAACCATAGATCAAAGAAGAATTAGGAAGTGCATCAATCACATACCACATCTCAGTCTTACCTAAGGATCCATTCTCATGGACGAAGGCATATTCATCACTCGGATGAACTTGAACAGATAAGTCTTTCTTCGCATCGATGAATTTAATAAGAACCGGTATCTGCCCATTTTTAACAACAGGATGGGTGCCAATAAATTCAGGATGAAGCTTCAGTACATCACTAAGTAACATTCCTTTGAATTCACTGCTATCCACTATGGATGGGCCATTGGGATGCGTTGAGCATTCCCATGTCTCCGCTAAAGGATCTAAATCGATTTGTTTATCAAAATCATCCTTTAGACGACTTCCACCCCAGAGATAGTCTTTTCCAGCAGGCTTTAGAAGAAACGGCCTATTTCCTTTTTCTTGGTCACTATTCAAGCTCATACTTCTTCTTATCCTTTACATCCAAATCCTTTCCAATTTGGACTTCGACTAATTTTAGATCTGTATCTGCAATGATGGTATGTCTACATCCAGCCTGGATTGTGACAACATCACCAGAATGAACATGTTGACTCATGCCATCCACAATTACAGTTCCTTCACCTGAGACAATCGTCCAGACCTCATTTCTTCTTTCATGGGAATGATAAGACATAGAATGTCCTTCATTCATAGAGACCTTAATAGTAAGTGAATCACTTCCGACATCGATGACTTCATATTTGCCCCATGATTTTTCAGCATAACGAATGGTAGAATCAAATTTTTCAACAATTGGTTTGATGAAGGAAGATTCTTCAGGTGTTGTCACTAAAACACCTTCAGGAGAGACTGCCACAATCAGATTCTTAGTACCCATACAAAGAACAGGAATATCCAAGGAATTCAAGACCTTTGTATTTTCACATTTTTCATTCAATGTGACATTACCGATGGCGTTTTCTTCCATTGCTTCTGTCAATGTATTCCATGTGCCTAAGTCTTTCCATTCACCAGCAAAACGCATAACTTGAATGCTCTTCTCATGTTCAACAACTGCATAATCAAAAGATATCTTTGTGACATCCTCATATTTGCTAAATAAATCATAATAATCAGAGAAATCAATGAGCTCATGAGCTCTTTTTAGAACATAACCAATCTTATAGGCAAATATTCCAGCATTCCATAAAGCACCATGGCTAATATATTCTTTCGCTTTCTCTTCAGTTGGTTTTTCTTTGAATTTAGAGACCTTGCTGACAAATTCTTTATCTTCAGGTAGAATATATCCATATTTTGCACTTGGATATGTAGGTTCCATACCCATAAGAGTTAGATTACTCTTTCCTTCACTAGCTAACTTATAAAGTTTTTCTAGAGCCTTGAAATAATCATCTTCAACATAAGGATCTACAGGGCAAACAACAACAGCTTCATCTTCAGAGACATTCATCACATCATGAAGATAAGAAGTTGCCAGTGCAATCGCAGGGAAGGTATCTCTCCTTGTTGGTTCAACAGAAATATTGATATCATCTCCTAACTGATGAATTAATTCCGATACCTGTGTCTTTGATGTTGCAATTGTTACCTTAGCATCTTTATCTATCTTCTTAATAGATCGATACATTCTTTGAACCATAGATTCATATTCTCCATCTTCATTCTTGAAGATTTTGATAAACTGCTTTGATCTTA
>CAVBGZ010000147.1:0-6175 GCA_963595075.1 Waltera intestinalis | reverse complement strand
AATCGCCAAAGCATACACGTTGAAGCAGTAAGAAGTATCCGCAAGGACTTCAATTCTCGATGTGTTTTAAGTATATTTAAACACATTTTGAGTGGCAGGAAAACATATGGTCTTAAAACAATTATTAGAAGTTTACGAAATATTAGATGATCCAAACGCAAATGGACAAAAGGTATTGGATTTATTTTCACACTACAAAAATGTACAAACAACGCTTGAAACCATTCAAGGTGAAAAAGGCAGTACAGACTGTATTACCATCAAAATCAAAGGGAAAAAAGAACATTCAAAAACATTAGGCATCATTGGGCGACTTGGTGGCATTGGCGCTCGACCAAATGTAACCGGATTTGTATCCGATGGAGATGGTGCCTTATGTGCTTTAACGTGTGCATTAAAGCTTGCCGACATGAATGAAAAAGGCGATATCTTAGATGGAGATGTCATTATTGCGACACACATCTGTCCGCATGCACCTGTATCTCCTCATGATCCTGTTCCTTTTATGGGATCTCCCATCGACATGGAAACCAACAATGAACATGAAGTCTTACCGGAGATGGATGCGATTTTATCTGTCGATACCACAAAAGGAAATCGTGTCATTAATTTAAATGGATTTGCGATTTCTAGCACATTAAAAGAAGGTTATATTTTAGAAGTCAGCAATGATTTAATGGATATCTACACAAGAACAACAGGAAAGCTTCCAAGCATTATGCCTGTCTGCCAACAAGACATTACTCCTTACGGCAATGATTTACACCATGTGAACAGTATCTTTCAACCAGCTTGTGCAACCAATGCCCCTGTTGTTGGTGTAGCGATTACGACTGAACAAATGGTGGCCGGATGTGCAAGTGGAGCCACTCATTTTGTCGATATTGAAGATTGTGCAAGATTCTGTATAGAAGTGGCCAAATATTATACGCAAGACAAGTGTTCTTTCTATAATAAAAAAGAGTTCAACCATTTAATTGAACTCTACGGAAAAATGAATCATTTTCAAAAGAAATAATTAATCTTTGTTTACTAAATAAACACTCAAACTTACAAGTAATAAGGCAATAAGCGTTTCCATTCGAAACGCTTCATTTGTTTCATGAAGAAGAATGCTTGATAAAAATACACCAACAATTGGAGTTACACACATATAAATCCCAATCTTACTAATAGGATTCACAGAAAGTAATAATCCCCAAATCGTATAGGCAATAGCTGACACCAAGGCTAGATGCACAAGTACGAGTAAACCCAATCCAAAGCTTAAATGAATGGATCCACCCATGATAATACCGATGAAACTTAATAGAATTCCACCCAAACAGAATTGGTATCCACTAAGTAAAACCGCATTTTGGTTTTGGGTAAACTTCTTAATAAAGGCAGCCGAAATTGCTCCGCATAACTGAGATAAGAACACAAAACCTTCCCCTAACATAGAAAAGCTTATACTTGCGCCATTTAGATTCATCAACATGATTCCTAAAAAACCAATCAAACAGCCTATTGATTTTTTTAGAGTCAGCTTTTCATAATGAAACAATAAACTTGCGACAAGTAAGGAAACAAAAGCAGAAGTTCCTGTAATAATAGAACCATTGACCCCACTTGTATTGGATAAACCTACATAGTAGAAAAAATATTGTCCGGCTGTTTGAAATAGAGATAAAACACAAATGCCTTGTATATTTTCCTTATGTGCAATTAAGGGTTTCTTTTGTAGGATAGATCCAAATAAAATGACCAGAATACCAGCGAATGTAAATCTGAGTCCTGCAAATAATAAAACACTTGAAGTACTTTGAATGTTAAAAAGTTGATAGCCTAGCTTTATAAATGGTGCTGCGCTTCCCCATAAGCAGCAACAAAGCATGGCTAGTAAAAAGACATAAAGAGGTTTTTGTGTAGCCATACTATCCCTCTTTCTTCTCTTCAAGTTCCATCCAGCGATTAGTAAATTCTTCTAACTGGCTTTCTTTTTCATCACGCAATAAACTTAACGAAGAGAGTTGACTAAAATTATTTTGACACGCATTCATCTGTTCATCTAAATCATAAATCTCTTGTTCAAGTTGTTCCATTTTTTCAGGTAATGCTTCAAGTTCCTTCTTTTCCATATAAGAAAGAGTCGGTTTACGTTTTATACGTGTATCTTCCTTCTTTTGTGTGGCTTGTTTTGATTCTTGTGCCTTTACAAGATAATCACTATAACCCCCTGTATATTGTTTAAACGTTCCATCTTCTTGATGAACAAAGACTTTATCGACAACACGATCTAAGAAATAACGATCATGACTTACCGCAATGATAGCTCCTTTAAAATCATCTAAATAATCTTCCAAAACATCTAACGTAAGAATATCCAAATCATTGGTTGGTTCATCTAATAATAAAATATTAGGTTCCTGCATTAATACACGAAGTAAATACAGTCTTCTTCTTTCTCCTCCAGATAAACGGTCTAGAGTCGTATAGTGCATATTGCGTGGAAATAAGAAACGTTCTAGCATTTGTGCAGCCGTGATATTTCCTATGACAGTAGCCACTTCTTCAATATAATCAATGACACGCATACTTAAATCTACACCTTGATCCGCCTGCCTAAAATAACCAATTTTAACCGTTGATCCATATTCTATCGTTCCATACGTTGGTTCTTTTAATCCGGCAATTAAATCTAATAATGTGGATTTCCCACAACCATTTTCACCGATAATACCAATTCGATCTTGTCTTAAGACCATATAATTAAAGTCATGAAATAATTCTTTTTCTGGATATCGAAAACCTAGATTATTCCATTCAATCGTTTTGTTTCCTAAGCGTTGCATAGAAGCTGTAATCTTTAAGGCTTCTTGTTGCTTGGTGAAGCGTTTATTTCTTAGCTCTTCAAAACGTTGAAGACGACTATTTGATTTGGTTGATCGTGCTTGTACACCCGCTCTAACCCATTCTAATTCTTTTAGATACAGATTTTTATGTTTTTGTGCAGCAGCCGCCTCTAATTGAATTCTTGTTTGTTTATTTTCAAGATAGACTTCATAATTACCATTATGTACATAGAGACTTCCTTGATCCATTTCAAATATTTTAGTACATACACGATCTAAAAAATAACGATCGTGAGTTACCATAAAAATGGCACTTTTTGTACGTTTTAAATAATTTTCTAGCCATTCGACCATATCATTATCCAAATGGTTTGTTGGCTCATCTAAAAGCAATACATCACAATTTGTACATAGTGCTCTAGCTAAGGCAACACGCTTTTTTTGACCACCAGACATCGTAGAAATGATTGCTTGATAATCATTTAATCCTAGTTTTGTAAGGATGGATTTCAATTCAAATTCCTCAACTGGAAATTGATTTTTTGAATTCGTGTATTCAATCTCTTCCCAAACTGTTTCTTTTTCAAATGTTGGATTTTGTGCTAAGTAATGAATTTTTAATCCATTCTTTTTAATAATATTTCCTGAATCATAGACATCTTTTCCAACAAGGATTTTTAATAATGTAGACTTACCAGTTCCGTTTACGCCAATTAACGCAATTTTATCTTGCTCTTCTATTGTGAATGAGGCCGAGGTAAGAATACATTTTTCATTTATATATTTTTTTAAGTTTTCAACTGAAATTAACATATCATCACCTGGATTATTATATAATACTTTCGGGGTGATGAAAATGAAACTCATTAAAAATGCACATGTCTATGCACCTAGAGATTTAGGCGTAATGGATGTATTAATTTCTGATTCAAAGATTGAAAAAATGGATGAAAACATTAATTTTGATTGTGAAATCATCGATGGTACAGATTGTATCTTAGCACCAGGCTTTATTGATCGTCACGTTCATATTACTGGTGGTGGTGGAGAAGCTGGCTTTATCAGTCGTGCTAGACCTATTGATGCTGATGAAATATTAAAAAATGGTATCACAACAGTTGTAGGTTTATTAGGTACAGATGGCTACACTCGAAGTATAAAAGAATTATTTGCGAAGGCAAAAGAGCTTAGTTTTAAAGGTGTACATACCTACATATTAACGGGTAGTTATGCATTAAACAAAAACACATTAACCGATTCAATTGAGGATGACTTAGTATTTATTGATTCTATTATTGGAGTAAAACTTGCCTTAAGTGATCATCGTTCTAGTCATGTGACAAAGGATGAATTGGTACGACTTTCATCAAAGATAAGAACCGCAAGTATGATTGCGGGGAAAAGTCAGAATTTAACCCTTCACATGGGAGATGGTAAAGAAGGATTGAAAATGATTTTTGAAATTCTAGATGAATATGATATTCCTACTTCTTTATTCCAACCTACTCATGTCACTCGTAATCCTTATTTATTTAATGATGCGAAAAAATTTGTAGAAATGGGTGGAACAATTGATTTAACGTGTACTGGAAATGGAAAAACGATTGAATATATTAATCAAATTGATAATAAAGAAAATGTGACCATTTCAAGTGATGCTCAAGGATCTTGGTCTACGTATAATGAGGATGGAAGTGTAAAAGAAATTGGTATTACGCCTATTTCAAATTTAAAAGATGAATTTGTTCATTTAAAAAATGCGTGGGGGTATGAGAATGCTTTACCTTACTTTACAAAAAATGTTGCCGATGTTCTAGGTTTAAATAAAGGTCAAATTAAAGTAGGCTATGATTGTGATTTAGTTCTTTGGAAAAACGATCAAATAAAAAAAGTGATTTCTTCAATATAGAAATCACTTTTAATTTGTCTTACTTAACGAATTGTACAATAGCCATTGGAGCTGCATCTCCACGACGAATACGTGTTTTAACTACACGAGTGTATCCTCCGTTACGATCTGCATAAGCTGGTCCAATTTCATTGAATAGTTTTTGAAGAGCTGTTGTTCCTTCTTCATCAACTTCTACGTTACGTACATAAGCTGCAGCTTGACGACGTGCATGTAAGTCTCCACGTTTTGCTAATGTTACTAATGAATCCATTACTGCGCTTAATTCTTTTGCCTTCATTTCTGTTGTTTCGATTTGGCCTGACTCAATTAAAGATGTTGCCATATTACGTAACAACGCTTTACGATGGTCGGCTTTACGTCCCAATTTACGATTCCACATGGTATTTCCTCCTGTCTTTTAGTTTTGTTTAAAAGATAATCCCATTTGTTGGATTTTATCTTTGATTTCTTGTAAAGATTTCTTACCTAGATTACGAACATGAGCCATTTCATCTTCTGTCTTTTGTGTTAAATCTTCGACAGTCGCAATGCCTGCACGTTTTAAACAGTTATATGAACGAACTGTTAATTCTAGATCTTCAATCATTTTGTGTGCAGAATGAGAAACAGGTTCCTCACTCACAACTTCTACTACTTCTTTTTCTTCAAGGCTTTCTTCATTCACATTTGCCAAAATTGCCAAATGATCATAAAGAATCTTGCTTGCTACAGATAAAGCTTCACTAGGTTTGATTGTTTCATCTGTAGTAATGTTTAATTCTAAAGAATCATACATTTCACCGTTTTCAGCTTGTTTTGGTGTAGATTTATAATTTACATTTTTAACAGGTGAATAAAGTGAATCTGTATAAATAATACCTAAAGGTTGTCCTTCATTTTGATACATACGTTTATTTACGTCTGAACGTACGAATCCGCGACCTAGACGAGCTTGAAGCTCCATATTGATGGCGCCTCCTTCAGACAAAGTACAAATTGGTAAATCTTTATTTAATACAGTTACACCTTCAGGACAAATAATATCTCCAGCCAAAACTTGGCATGGTCCTTGTTTTTCAATACGTAATGTATAGATTTCATTGTCATGAATATCAATGTCTAAAATCAATTGTTTCAAATTCAAAATGATTGAAGCAACATCTTCTTTGACACCCTTCATTCCTGTGAATTCGTGATAGACACCTTCAATACGAATACTGAAGATAGCTCCGCCAGGAATAGAAGATAACAATACACGGCGTAATGCATTTCCTAATGGTGTACCATAACGATATTCTAATGGTTCTAATAAAAATTTACCTTCTTTTGTGTTTTCTTCAATAACAGAAATATTATACTTTGTGCTCATCTGGACACCTCCTCTAGTTTGTTGATTATCCACGAGGTCGTTTTGGTGGACGACATCCGTTATGTGGAATTGGTGTTACAT
>CAVBGZ010000146.1:3256-6204 GCA_963595075.1 Waltera intestinalis | reverse complement strand
GGTTTGATACAATGTCAAACCTTTTATTTTTGCCTAAAATAGCCTTAATTTGGTGATTTTTAGACTTTTTCTTTATTTATTAATGATTCTGAGCATATCTATAAAGTTGAAGTTTAAAGCAGATGATGGCTAGATAACTATAGATTTACACGATTTAATTAAGGGTGCTAACTTTTTTACACGATTAGGAGTAGTCTGCTAAAGATTTACACGATTTAACACGATTTAACACGATTTTGAATAACAAAAATAAAAAAGTTCGATAAATCAAACCAAAACTCTTGAAAATGTTATTTATTGTGATATAATAAGACTATAAATAAGGAGGGTTTATGGCATTATCATATAATAGATTATGGAAAGTGCTAATAGATAAAGGCATTAATAAAACGGAGTTAGGAAAAGTAACTGGGTTAAGCAAATCCACTATTGCTAAATTGACCAAAGGAGAAAATGTTAATACTGATGTTTTAGAAAGAATTTGTAAAGCACTAGATTGTAAGATTGAGGATATAGTTGAATTGGAGGCAGAAAACAATGAAGAAATATAATGTGATTGACTTGTTTGCAGGGGTTGGGGGCTTAAGTTATGGTTTTTCTCATAATGACCACTTTAATATTGTTATGGCAAATGAGTATGAAGAAGATATAGCAAAAGCATATTCTCTAAATCACCCGGATGTAAATGTTGTTCAAGGTGACATTAGAAATTTATCTGAAGATACTTTGAAAGAATACGCTAAGGATGGTGTTGATGTGATTATTGGGGGACCACCTTGTCAATCATATTCAACTTTAGGAAAAAGACAAATGGATGAAAGAGCTCACTTGTTCGAAGAATATTGTCGAGTTTTATCAATTGTTCAACCTAAATTGTTTTTATTTGAGAATGTTTCAGGACTCTTAAGCATGCAAAGTGGCAAATTAATAGAGGTAATTAAAAATGAATTCAAAAAACTAGGCTATGATGTAAAATCAAAATTATTGAATGCTGCAGACTATGGAGTGCCTCAATTTAGAGAAAGAGTTATATTAGTTGGAATGAAAAAAAATAATTGTTTTGAATATCCAATTGGAAAATATGGAGATGGGAAACTTCCTTATCGAACTGTAGAAGACGCTTTTTCTGACCTGCCTGTACTAGATAGTGGAAGTTCATCCTCAAAATATGCTACTGAGCCACAAAATGAATTACAAAAGTTTTATAGACAAAATAGTAAATTTTTAGAAGAAAACGAATCGCCAAAAAATGGTGAACGTTTATTAAAAATTATGCGAGCATTGCCAGATGGCGGATCTAAAGATGACCTTCCGGAGGAATTAAGACCTAAAAGTGGTTACGGTAACACTTATGCCAAAATGTGGTGGAAGAAACCAGCTCCAACAGTTACTAGAAATTTTGCCACCCCATCATCATCAAGATGTATTCATCCAAGAGATTCTAGAGCGATGACAACTAGAGAAGGAGCAAGATTACAAACATTTCCTGATGATTATAAATTTTATGGAAGTGTTTCAACTAAAAATCTTGAAATAGGAAATGCAGTACCACCATTACTTTCAATTGAACTAGCAAAACAAGTATATTTAGCAATGAGTAGTAAAGATGATGAGTAAAATAACTGTAGGTAGTATGTTTGCTGGAATTGGTGGTATTGATTTAGCTTTCCAACAAGCTGGATTTAAAATAGTTTGGGCAAATGAAATTGACAAATATGCATGTAGAACTTATAGACTGAATTTTGGAAACACTCATCTTGTTGAAGCGGATATCCAACAAATAGAAATTCAAGATATTCCATATTTTGATGTGCTAGTAGCAGGCTTTCCTTGCCAAGCATTTAGTTCTGTAGGCCTACAAAAAGGATTCTTAGATCCGAGAGGAAATTTGTTTTTTGAAACTGCTAGAGTAATTAGTGGATTAAAACCCAAAGTTGTTTTCTTTGAAAATGTAGCAAATATTGTTAAACATGATAATGGTAACACTTTTAAAACTATATGTGATACCTTAAAGGAACTTGGATATTATTATTGTTATAAAATAATGAATGCTTGTGATTATGGAATTCCTCAGCAAAGAAATAGACTATATCTTGTTGCTTTTAAAGAAATAATGTTTGCCGAAACCTTCATTTTTCCTAAAGAAAAAAAATTAAAAAAGACAGCTTTTGATTATTTCGAAAAGGAAAAACAACAGGATTGTTATTATATGAATCATCATAAAAAATGGGATGAAATGATAGCATTCATGAACGACCGTAATAGAATTTATCGCTTTACCGATTGGGGATTATCAAAAGGTAGAGAAGGTATTTGTCCAACTCTTTTGGCCGCTATGGGAAGTCCTTACGAAAGAGTGCCTTTTTTCTATGATGATTATTCCATTAGAAAAATTACTCAAAGAGAGGCCGCAAGGTTGCAAGGTTTCCCTGATAATTTTTCATTACCAATTAATAAAACGCCAAAACAAGTATATAAGCAAATTGGTAATTCTGTTTGTGTCCCTTTAGTTAAAGAAATAGCTAAATCAATTATGAAAACATTGAAAAATAATGGATCTTTATAAGAAAGGTCCATTATTGGGGGTTCTAAAATTTAGCAGTGTATATACTCTTTAAAACCTTTTGTTGATTTCACTTTTTCGAGAATTAGTTATCCAATTTTCAAAAAACATACGATGCAACTATTTATGGTATGGTAGTAATTCCATACCTCTTAAGGTTACATAAAAACGAATTACTATTGATTATAGTGTTTTGAATTTTATAGTTCAGTTTTAGAGAAGTTGCTTAGTATCTTTTAAAATTTATTGACATTTTTAAATTTAACAATAGTTATTTTCCTTCTAATATTTTTATTAATTTTCTATATTCATGGTGAAATTGCATTTGCTTTTGATGCCATTGAACAAAACCGAATGGTAATTGAATAGTTGTTCCACCATTAGT
>CAVBGZ010000146.1:0-3246 GCA_963595075.1 Waltera intestinalis | reverse complement strand
CTATTTTAAAAATCTTATCTATATCGTTTTCACCTAAAAGATTAATGTACCAAACGAATTCTGACCATTCTTTTTTATCTATTGCTGCTCCCATTGTAAAGCATAATTTTGCTAAATCATGTATATTATCTTGGAACCAACAAAGCATTACATCATAAAGGTTCTTATCATAATTCTTTAGTGTTGTAGCATTGACACTCATATGGCGAATTTGAAGATTATAATTTTTTTCATCAGCTTTGTCACCATATGTGTTGATAATATTAATAGCATTCATAGTGTCTGCTGCCCAAAATAATTTAATTGCTTTTTGCACATCATTTGGAATTATTTTGTTAAATTGTTTCTCGAAGACATCGATAAATAGTTGTGCTCTAACAAAGTAAACTTGGCCCGACTCACTTTTTTTGATCGAAATATTAATTATTTTTCCACTTTTACAAATTAGTTTAAGATCAGTTTTAGACTTTGTTTTTTTACCTAAAACTCCAGGTACATTTGTTTCATGTAGTCCTCCAATAGAGATTGAAATCACTTCTTCATTTTCGTATCCAATTCTTTTTAATAATTTTTTTAAATAATCTTTGTTATTATCTAATAATTCTTTAACAAGAGCTTCGTTTGAATGTCCACTTAATTTTGCATATTTCCAACCTGTAGCTCTATCTCTATGTTCATTTTCATTATTCATTTTTGATTTTCTCCTTTTTTAATCTATAAATAATTCAGGGACATTGAACATAATGTCCTTAATTTCATCGCTGACGGATTGCTTTTTGCAGTCTTTTAGCGATTTTTTTAATTTGTAGCCTTTATTAGTGAAAACTACATAATCATCTCTGTGTTCACGAATATAATCAGCTGTTTCTCTAGTCAAACCATTTCTTTGGAAGAAGATGGTCAAAGGGTTTGTTGACCCATATTCGACATATTCATACCAATCATTATCAAAAGGTTGTCCATTCGTTTTCAACTTTTTATATTCAGTTGAGAATCTTAAAAAGTAGTTTGCAATACTGAATAAGATGACATTCTCGATAATTTGAAGCGTATCGCCAATAATATAGTTTGTTTGTTCTTGAGAACCATCATAAATATAACATTGATGGTTAATCCATATTTCCTTTCCACGATTATGATTTATTGTTTCTTGCAGAAGAAGTGGTAAACCATAGCCATTCATCCATCTTGAAAGAATGACAGCATAGTATCGTATTTTATCGCCACTTCCTAGAGTTGAACTTTCATAAACATTCCATCTAAAAATTTGTTTGAGGTTGTATAGAAAGTTAACCAAATCTTCGTATTGAACTTTGCCATTTTGCAACTTAGGGTATTGAAGTCCTTGTTCAATTGCAAGTATAAGATTTGCAGTTTGATCTAGAGAAACATTTATATCGTCATCAGGCTTTGGTGAAGATTTAACTTCATCGTCAAATTTTTCTCTTATCTTTTTGATTTTAGCCTCATCAAGATAATCTTTAAATTGCTCTTTGATTACACTGTTTCGACCCTTTGTTATATCTCTAAGCAATATCAATCCGACTTTTCTCATCATGTCGTATTGTTCTTCTTTTTGGTTTGCTAGCTTCTTTAAAGATGTATCGCCCTCGACAAATTGGTTTACTATATATTTCTTTTCTAATGGTGTTAAATCGGTTATAAGCGAGATTTTTTGAGTCTTTACATCATCGACTAGTAATTCCTTGATTGTCTTATCACTAACCTGTTGGTCACGAATCACGAAAACATTGCCATATAAGTTGTATTCGATTCTACCGACCCTACCTAAAAGGTTTTTGAACTCAACTTGGTTCATGTTGCCTCTAGCACCCATCTTGCAACTTATGACTATGAGGTTGTCAGCTGGCAAGTTAACTCCCTCAATCAAGGTAGAAGTGCAGAAGATTGTTTTAATTTTCCGGTTTCTATATAAATCCTCAATTTTTGTTCTGATATTAAGTGGCAAGTAGCCGACATGGTAAGCTACACCTTTTCTAATTAAATCCGATAAATAGTAATCTTTATGTATTTCATCACTTATTTCTTTAGCGACATCATCCAATTCTTGATTGCTAAGATAAGGTAAGGAATCAGCATAAGATTTAGCCATAGTGACTGCTTTTTCTCTGCCTGAGCAATATACAATGTTTGATTTATTTAAATCATGATCGATTATTTTATGCATCAAGCTTGTTGAGTCTTCATCTTCAGTAATTTTAGATATGAACTCGAGTTTATCCTTCTTGATAGAATGCTGGTTTAGAATTTTGAATTCTTGATTTTTAATATCCAACACATATTTCATTTGGCTAACGGGTGTAAATGTTGTCCTTATATAGGTAGGATTTGTTCTTTGCTCACTTGGCAAAGCAGACAGATAAATCTCAGGATTTGGAATGTTAGGCGAAGCAAGAATAATATGAGGTTTCCTTTCTCTATCCATTAACATTTCAGTAACCTTAAAATAGAATGTGGCTCGTCCATCGTGTCCTGATATTTTATGTGCTTCATCAATGAAAAGATAATCGATTGATATGTTCGGATATGAGATGAGAGTGTATAGCATTCTTTCTGGAGTCATAACCATTATGTAATTGGTGTTATCCTGCTTGAAGAATAGTGAGTTTCCAGAAGTAACAACTTTATAATTTTGTTTTGCTAATTCATCCTGCATATCTTTTTGTATGATATTAGATGAAATCTCGCTTATTAGTGCTTTTGTTGGTACTAATATGGCAAAGTTTCCTTTAAATCCATTCAAAATCTTTTCTTTTATAAACATTCTCATAATCAGCGATTTGCCCATTGAAGTAGGACCAGAATAACTAAAACTTGTGTCATCTAGATGATCATAAATTTGTTTTTGAGAGTGGAAGAAGTATTTTCCATCTTGATATGGAATGGAAAGATACTCTAAATCAAATTTAGAATAAAGTTCATCTAGGAAGAATGTACTTTTATATTTTGTTCTTATGAGTTGCAACCCACGATAGTTGCCGATATTTGCGAGAATAGAAGTGGCATATGCTTTTATTTTGGTATCATTCGGATACAATGAATTTAAAAGCGCTACGATTTCCTGAGCCCATGTTTTATGTTTTTCTGAATCATTCGTGCCTGATGATTTAGATAAGATATCAGCAAATCTCAATGCGTTATCGATATTAATTGATTTTCGTTTTATTGATTCATCATAAGCCTTATCGATATCAAGTAAATTGATACTATAGTTATAAAGTATTG
>CAVBGZ010000145.1:0-6236 GCA_963595075.1 Waltera intestinalis | reverse complement strand
AAAAGTATTAAAGAAATCGCTGATCTATTTGATACAAGTATTGAAGAAGTATAGAGTGCATTAAACTATCAAGCTTAGAACATATAAGTTCTAAGTTTTTTTTACAATTTTTTTATTGATTATTATATGAATTTCGATATAATTGTTTTGTTCACTTAATGAAACAAAAAGTTTAGTATAAAAAACATTTGAGGTAAGATATGAAAATTGGACAACGATTGAAAGAACTCAGATTACAAAATGATCTGACACTAGAAGAACTCGCAAGCCGTAGTGAATTAACAAAAGGGTTTTTGTCGCAGCTTGAGCGTGATTTGACAAGCCCAAACATTACTGCACTAGAAAATATTTTAGAGGCACTCGGCACAAATCTTGCAGACTTTTTTCAATCAAGCAAAGAAGAACAAATCGTATTTCATACCCAGGATTTTTTTGTGGATGAACAAGATGAACGAACCATTGAATGGATTATTCCTAATGCCCAAAAAAATGAGATGGAACCCATCTTATTAACGTTGAAACCAGGATGTCAATCTCAGGAAATGAAGGCACATGCCGGAGAGGAGTTTGGCTACGTTTTAAAAGGACAAATTCAATTGGTAATGGGCAATAAAAAATATAAAGTTCGTTCTAAAGAAACTTTTTATATTTCAGGCAAACAAAGCCATTATTTAATGAATTGTGGTAGTGCAGAAGCCAAAATTTTATGGGTGAGTACACCCCCTATGTTTTAGTAAGGAGACAAGATGATGGAACAAGAAAAGAGAAAATTAATCCAATTTCGTCACATTGTGAAGGAATTTGATGGACAAGTCGTATTAAAAGGAATTGATTTAGATATTTATGAAAATGAATTTGTCACCTTATTAGGACCGAGTGGATGTGGAAAAACAACCTTATTAAGAATTTTAGGCGGATTTCTAGAACCAAGTGAAGGACAAGTTATATTTGATGGACAAGACATTTGTAAAGTTCCATCCTATAAAAGAGAATTGAATACGGTATTTCAAAAATATGCATTATTTCCACACATGAATGTATATGACAATATTGCCTTTGGTTTAAAAATCAAAAAAATGAGTAAAGATGTCATTGATCAAAAGGTCATGAAAATGTTGAAATTAATAGGACTTGAAGGCTATGAAAATAAAGATGTAACCCTCATGTCAGGTGGTCAACAACAACGTGTTGCGATCGCAAGAGCCTTAGTCAATGAACCAGGTGTATTATTATTAGATGAACCTTTAGGAGCTTTAGATTTAAAACTACGCAAAGAAATGCAGTATGAATTGAAAAAGATCCAACAAGAAGTCGGAATCACTTTTATTTTCGTTACACACGATCAAGAAGAAGCCCTCACAATGTCTGATAAGATCGTCATTATGAAAGATGGCGAAATTCAACAAGTAGGAAGTCCAGAAGACATTTATAATGAACCTGTCAACGAATATGTAGCACGCTTTATTGGTGAAAGTAACATCATTCCAGGACGTATGATTTGTGACAAAAAAGTACGCTTTGACGATATTACCTTTGACTGTGTTGACGTTGGATTTAAAGAAAATGAACCCGTAGACGTTGTGATTCGTCCAGAAGACATTGACATTGTGGATGTGAAAGATGGAAAGATGACAGGCGAAGTAGAAAGTGTTCTATTTAAAGGGGTACACTATGAAATCATGGTGGAAACCGTTCCTGGAACCCACGTTACCGTAAATATGCACGTAAATAAAAACTATGCGATCACAAGTGCAGATGGAAAAGAAAAAATCAGTGCCAATGATTTCTACTTGGACTTAGAAGATATGAAAGACATTGATGACAAAGAAATTATTGCGCGTGCCGATGCACAAGCATGGAACCCTGAAACCGATGAATTTATCTCCATTCATGATATCGATACAGACTTAAAACAAGAAGTTGGAGAATATACAGTCACATTCTCAACCGGAAATAAAACTTCAATTACACGTAAAATTTGGGTCATTGACCAAAGAGTCGTTGAAAATAAGAAGGCCAACGAAGCCGTTTCTGCCTTTAACTTCTTTAAAACCGTCGATGAAATCAAAGAATCTTTGGCCTTTGATACCGATCTAAAAACTTGGGCCAATGCACAAGGTTGGAAAATCGATGATGAAAATGAAAAGGTCGACTTAGATGTTGACTATGATTTTGATCCAGAAAATATTACCGAAGGTATCTATAAGGTTACATTCTGGACAACGGGTCGAGAATTTAAAATTCATACGACAGACTATGTGGAAGAAGGAAAAGAAGTCGGACTTACTTTCTATCCAGAAGACATTCATGTCATGGAAAAGATGGGCTTTTAAAAAATGAAAAGATTTCAACAATTAGCCCTTCCATATATTATTTGGGCATGCATCATGTTGTTGCTTCCGATGTTGTTGATAGGAATCTATTCCATTATCAAACAAGGCAATGACATTGTGCATTTCCAACTGACTCTGGATAACTACATTCGTTTCTTTACCGATAAAGACTTTTTATTGATTCTTTGGCGCTCCATTTGGATTGCGGTAAAAACAACGATCGTCTGTCTATTGATTGGCTATCCAATTGCCTACTTTATTTCACACACATCAGAAAAGATGCAAAACATCCTTGTTTTGGCCATTACTTTACCTACATGGATCAACATGCTTGTAAGAACCTATGCTTGGATTGGCATTCTATCGAGTGATGGAATTATTAGTTGGTTTTTAGGGTTATTTGGCTTACATACAGAACTTTTATATACAGAAACAGCCGTATTAATTGGTATGGTCTATAACTTTTTACCTTTTATGATCCTACAAATTCATACTTCACTTACAAAAATGGATAAATCTTTATTAGAGGCAAGTGCAGATTTAGGCGCAAACCGCATTCAAACCTTTTGGAAAGTGATTTTTCCACTCTCTTTACCAGGTGTAGTAAGTGGGATTACTTTGGTTTTCTTACCGGCCGTAAGTTCATTCTTTATTCCTAAATTACTGGGTGGAGGACAATTCTTCCTAATTGGTAATGTGATTGAAAATCAATTTATTACGGTTGGAGAATGGAATTTCGGATCTGCGATTTCAGTGATTATGGCAGCCATTATGATGCTTCTTATGATGCTTGTGCGCCAATTAGAAGAGCGTAATAAGGAGGAAAAATAATGTCAAAAAATAATAAATGGTTTGGAAAACTTGGAATGGGATTATTACTCGTTTTCTTTTATGCTCCCATTGTATTTATGATTGTTTTTTCCTTTAACAGCAGTAAATCTTTAACCCACTTTACAGGTTTCTCTTTACGCTGGTATCAAGCCATGATCAAGAATCATGGAATGATGGAATCCTTATATGTCACGATTATTGTGGCCTTAGTCGCAACGATTATTTCAACAATCATTGGTACGATTACTTCGATTGGACTTTCAAAATCAAAAAAAGTGATTCGTGCTTTTGTCAATCAGGTCAATGACTTTCCTTTGATGAATCCAGAAATCGTAACAGCTATTGGTTTAATGTTGTTGTTTATCACCTTTCAAATTGAAAGAGGATTTGTGACATTATTAATTGCCCATATTGCCTTTTGTATTCCTTATGTCATTTTGAGTGTTATGCCAAAACTTAAGTCTTTAGATCCAAACTTGGCCGATGCCGCCATGGATCTAGGCGCAACACCTTGGCAAGCTTTGACAAAAGTCATTGTCCCACAAATTATGCCGGGCATTGTATCGGGCGCTTTGATTGCGTTTACGATGTCCTTTGATGATTTTATTATTTCTTATTTCGTAACGGGAAAAGGAATCAAAAACTTAAGTATCATGGTTTATACCATGTCAAAAAGAATCAATCCGAGTGTAAATGCGATCAGTACTTTAGTGGTTGTATTGATTACGATTGCTCTTGTCTTATTTAATGTATTACCTATATTTAAGAAAAAACCGAATTTATCCGCTCCAAAGAAACCTTGGAAATGGGCGGTAGCATGTGTTGTCGTTTTTGGCCTTGTTGTTTCTTTATTTTCAATGAATAACTCAATTGGATCACAACCTTATGCGGGTGAAACCCTTCATATTTATATGCCGGGAGAATATATCAATGAGGATGTAGTGGCTCGCTTTGAAGAGAAAACGGGAGCTAGTGTTGTGATGGATAATTTTGATTCCAACGAACAAATGTATATCAAGGTGGCCAATGGTGAATCGTATGATTTATTAATTCCGAGTGATTATATGATTCAAAGATTGATTAGTGAGGGCTATCTTCAAAAGTTGGATCAAAAAGAATTAAAGAAAACGTTTAAAAAGATCAATTCATCCATTTTAAATTCTCAATACGATCCAAATAATGTGTATAGCGTTCCTTATTTCTGGGGAAGTGTTGGTATTTGTTACGACAAAACAAAGGTGTCAGAATCTGAATTAGAGAAGGAAGGCTACAATATTTTCTTGGATGAAAAGTATAGGGGCGATATTTACTTGTATGATTCAGAAAGAGATTCGATGATGATGGCTTTAAAGGCTTTAGGCTATTCCATGAATACTGAGAATGAGAATGAATTAAATGAAGCGTATGATTGGCTTGTTCAATGTGTGAATACGATGAAACCTGAAATTGTCACGGATGAAATCATTGATAATATGGCACAAGCACGTAAGGCTTTAGGTTTAATTTATTCTGGAGATGCCGCTTATGTGATGGCTGAAAATGAGAATATTGGATTCTACATGCCACAAGAGGGAACGAATATTTGGACGGATGCGATGGTGATTCCTAAGACGGCTGAAAATGTGGATTTGGCAATGGAATTTATGAAGTTCATTACGAATTATGAAAATGCCAAGGATAATTCAGAGTATGTTGGATATACTTCACCAAATAAGAAGGTGGAAGATAAACTCGCATCAACTACGTTTAAGGGTATTGATGCCTATACACCAAGAAGTGATTATGATAAAGATGAAGTGTTTGGATATAATGAACAGACACGTAAAATCATTGCGAATTTATGGTCAAGAGTTAAAGTTGTCGCAAGTAACGCAAATTAGTCGAAGAAATTCGACTTTTTTGTTGGAGATGAACTAAAATAGAGTTGGAGGGATTTAATTATGACTTATGAGGAATTAATGTTAAAAAGTCGTGAGACTATGGGAACTACATTGTGTAAGTCTTGTCCTATCTGTGATGGTAGGGCTTGTAAAAATACAATGCCTGGCCCTGGGGCAAAGGGGATTGGAGATGTAGCCATTCGTAATTATGATGCGTGGAAAAAGATTCGTGTCAATATGGATACAATTACAGATAATGTAGAGGTAAATACGTCTTTGGAGTTGTTTGGAAAAACGTTTAAGTATCCTATTTTTGCAGGGCCTGTAGGCGCTGTGAATATGCATTATGGGGATGCGTATAATGATTCAACCTATAATGATATTTTGGTTCGTGGCTGTTTAGAAGCAGGAATTTGTGCGTTTACTGGAGATGGAATCAATCCAGATATTATGAAGGATGCGACACGTATTATAAAAGAAAATGGTGGAAATGGTATTCCTACAATCAAGCCTTGGAGTATAAAGACGTATCTTGAGAAGTTAGATCTTGCGATTTCAAGTCATGCGTTTGCGGTGGCGATGGATGTCGATGCGGCAGGTTTACCATTTTTAAAGAAAGCTGTTCCACAGGCAGGTCGTATGAATACGGAACAATTAAAGAAAATTATTGATCAAACGCCAGTTCCATTTATTGTGAAGGGTGTTATGAGTGTAAAGGGGGCTTTAAAAGCCAAAGAAGCTGGAGCGAGTGCCATTCTTGTATCCAATCATGGTGGTCGAGTATTGGATCAATGTCCAAGTACGGCTGAAGTGTTAGAAGAAATTGTGCAAGCGGTTGATGGAAGTATGAAAGTGCTTGTAGATGGTGGTTTAAGAAGTGGTGTTGATATCTTTAAGGCTTTAGCTCTTGGTGCAGATGGTGTTGTGATTGCACGTCCTTTTGTGAATGCTCTTTATGGCGGAAAAGAAGAGGGAATTCAACTTCTTGTGGATAAGCTTGGTTCAGAATTAAGAGATACGATGGAGATGTGTGGGGCAAAAGATCTTTCAAGTATTACTCGAGATATGGTTCTTTCAAGAATTACTCGAGATATGGTTCGTTAATAACTTATAATTTACTTAATCTATCAAATAAAGTGAGATTAAGTAAATTATAAGTTTTATTTTTGTTGATTTTGGCCTTATATCGATT
>CAVBGZ010000144.1:0-6282 GCA_963595075.1 Waltera intestinalis | reverse complement strand
TTTTGAAATAATAGAATTGCTACTGGAAGTGGCAAAAAGATGGACCTCTTGTTAGCGAGATGAAAAAGCGCTAATACAACTATTAGCTAACGCAATCGCTGATTCTGACATAACAGGAGGAGATGCTTTATGTTTACTATAAAGTTAATTGTCAATATTGCAGAGATTATTAATGCGTTAAGCTTATTAATTTATGTCATTACGACCTTTATAAAATGCAAAAAGCACTAATCCACACATTCCAAAGTTTCGATTAGTGCCTTGCATTAATAGATTCAGAGGAAACCACTGCTTTTCCAGTAGTTTTTCTGTGCCTATAAGATATCGTATTTTTATTGAAAAGTAAAGGTATCCGTTTGAATAATTGAGTCAAATATTTCCGCAAACTTTTTTGGATTACGTATTTGCAATTGCATATGCTCATCATTTTCAAAAACGGGAAAATGAGCATAAGAATAAGCTTTCATAACGGCATCCCTATATTTAAAATAGTCTTCCTTACTACCAAACTCAAAAAAAGCTATGTTCTTGTAATTCTTTTGAAATCTTAGGAAAATCTTCATCCATCATTTGATTATGCATATTCTTAAATGTCAAACACTTTCCAGTCTTAATAGAATAAGGGTTGACATTCTCATCATCACACCACATAATCTTTTTTAAAGTCTTTACATTTGACCAATATAATGACTTAATCGCCAAATATAAGAATGGAACCATAATTCTCCTTGTCTCCTTACCAATTTGCACAAACTGACCCCCATCAATAAACACATAATCTACTTTTAGTTTTGTATTTGAAAGAAATGATTAATATTTTCCTTCATCAAAAAAGAGTTAACCTTTTCAATCTCATTCTCTTTACTCACATACAATTGATTTTCACAATACACACTCGAAGTCGGAAGAACACAATAATAATTTGCTTTTAAAAATTCAACTATAGGCAAACTACTATCACCAGTCACCCCATCGCATGAAAAAACAATATGGCAGAATTCTTCATATTCCCAACCGTCTTAAATAACATATGATCATCTCCTGGTTACCATAGCTAATCACGTTCTAGCACAAAACAAAAAAAGAGACACATCATGTGTCTCATCAAAATTAGTCTTCTGAACTATCTTTTGTACGGAATACGTAACGAGTTGTTACTGTAGCACCTTCTGGAGCACCAGAATAAGAATTATATTCCTTATTCATAGCTTTGATTTCATCTAATACAGATTGTAAAGTATTCAACTCATCAACACCCAAGTTTACTTTTTCTTGAAGTTGTGATAAACCTTCATCCTTGAATTGTTGTTGTCCCTCATACAATTGTTTAGCACCATCATTCAATGTTGTGAATGCTTCACCCAATGTATCAAGTCCATCAGCCATTTCATTGAATGTATCACTCTGTCCTGCAAGTGTTCCTGTAGCAGTTGCAAGTTGTGTAGCACCACTATTCAACGCATCATTGTTTGATGTTAATTGGCTTGTACCTGCTTTTACTTGATCAATACCATCTTTTGAAGATGTTTCAAGTTCTCCAACATATTTTGCTAATGTTGATGCTCCTGAGTGTAAACTCATTGCACCATTATACAATTGAGTAACTCCTGGCTTTAATTGTTCTAACATTGTTTGCATTGTTGTAATTTCTGTTGTTGAATCACTTAATGTTGTTTCCAAATCACCAATTGTACTTAATGCTGTAGTAACAACAGTTTCTAGTCCTGGATTTGTTGCAGTTCCATCTCCATTAATTGCTGCTAAAGAATCATTAACTAGTGAAGACATTTTACTTAAAGTAGTCGCAACTCCAGTTAAAGTTGTATTCAATTTAGTATATTGTTCACTTAAACTTTGTAATTCTTGTAAACCTTCAATTGTTTGAATGTTTTCAACTGCTTGTTTTTGAGTATTTAAAGCATCAATTTGAGTTTGAATAGCTTGCTTATCTGCTTCATCAGTTACACGGTCTTTCGCAGTATTTAATGCATCAATTGAACCATTAATCGCATCAGTCATGCTCGTTTTTATTGTATCAATTTGAGAATTTACACCATTAATCTTTTCATTATCAGCAGTTACAACATTGTTATTAGCTTTTTCTGCTTCTTCAAGAGCTGAAATTTGTGTTTGTATAGATTTTAATGTTTCTGGCAATTGTTCCAATGAAGATTTAGCTTGATCTAAACCAGCTTTCATAGTATTTAATTTACCTTTACTATAAGCAATACCAGATTGCATTGTTTGAAGTTGTGCTTTTGAATTCTCTAACAACTTAGACATTTGACTTACAGTCGTTGTAACATTTGTGCTATTTAATTGATCTAATAATGTACCTAATCCATCTTCTAATGCTTGAGCACCATCCACTAAACTTGTTTGATCCTTAGTTGAAACTGTCATTGCTGACTTAATAGATGCAGCACCTTGTGGAATAGCATATAACTTAGATACACCCGCATCAATTGCACTAGCACCAGCCGTATAACTCTTTACACCAGTCTGTAATGATTTAACACCATCATTTAATTGAATGGCACCACTAGACAATGTACGAACTTGACCACTCGCACTTGTTAAAGGTGTAGCCTCTTCTTTTAATGTTGTAGTTCCATCATACAATTGTTTAGCACCATCAATCAATTGATCATCCGCACTAACAAGTTCATCAATACCATCTGTTAATTCAGAAACATTTACGATAGAATCCAATTCTTTATCCAACTCGATCTCATTAGTCATACCAACCATGATCGATCCTAAATCAAAATCTTCTACATCCGCTTCAACAGTCACATCATCCGAAATACCAAGCTCATCATTTACCTTTGATAAACCAGCACTCTCTAATGTTTCATTTAATCCTGGAATGCTCGCAAAAGCCAAGATTTCATTTGAACCATCATTTACGATCTTACCCTGTTCACACTTTACATTTGTAAAGTTACCAGTACTCATATTAATGATTCCACCAGCCAAGTAACTAGGATGAATCACAATACTCTTACCATTAATTGTCTTTGTTTCAGACTGATTATTTGTAAAAGACAAAGTCATCTTTAAATGACCACTCTTACCTTCCATATCACTACTTGAAACTTTTTTACCATCTAATTCATAAGAAATCTTCAAAGTAACAGGAAGAGTTGCAGTCGCATCCCCTTGATAATACACATCATTACCTTTGGCATTCCAAGTATATGTATTACCACTCTTACTAGGTTCTTCACTTGTCTTAATGTTCTTTACATTCTTTAAGTTTAAAGTTTCCTTAATATTAGAAATACCATCCTCATCATGTAACCAGCTAGAAACGATTGTATTCGAAACCGAACCATCATCATTCAATACGGCATACACAGTCTCAGTTTTTTCTGTAGGATTTGTATCATCACTACTTGTTGTTTCAGTCGCATAAATAGGCATCATATTTCCGGCCATCACAGCACTCAAAATTAAACTACCCACAACTTTTACTGTATGATTTAAATTCATTTTTATTCTCCTTTCGCTTCCATATGACTCTTAGGCCAACCCTTCGTTGTCTTTTCAATGAACTTGTGGCAGAAAATCAATAAAGAAGGCAATACAAACAAGATACATACAACACTAATTAAAGCTCCACGAGCTAATAAAATAACCAAACTCTTAATTAAGTCCATCTTGGCAACAAAAGAAACACCAATACAAGCAGCAAAGAATGAGAAACCACTCGTCATAATCGAAACACTCGACTTCTGCAACGCTATGAAGGCCGCCTCTTTTACACCTTTTCCATTACCCAACTCCTCTTTAAATCGAGTCGTCATTAAGATCGCATAGTCAACAGTCGCACCCAATTGGATCGTACCAATAACCATACTTGCGATAAATGGAAGAGTTGTACCTGTGAAATATGGAATACCCATATTGATTGAAATCGCAAACTCAATTGTTAATACCAATACAATTGGTAAGGCAAACGATTTAAACGTAATCGCAACAATGATAAAGATCATAACTACAGATAATACGTTGACCATCGCAAAGTCAGTATCTGTTGTCGTAATCAAATCACGCGTCATACTACCTTCTCCACCAATCATACCCTTCTTATCATATTTATGAATGATATCATCCATCTTATCTAATTGAGTATTTAATTCATCCGTAGCAGACTTGTAATCACTATTTACAACAACCAACTTCTTACCACCATTCTGGAAAATATCTTTAACCACACTCGGTGTAAAGTTACTAGCAACTCCAGGACCCACAAATTCTTCGTAACAAAGAACATTATGAATACCTTTCAACTCTTTGATTTCACTACACATATCCTGAATTTCAGAAGTTGTTAATGAATCATCCACCAAAATGAAATGTGTCGTTGTCATATCAAACTTTTCTTTTAATTGATTTGTACCAATGATACTCGCAAAATCACTTGGCATACCACTAATCAAATCATAATACGTATTTGTATTCGCCTGACCATAAGCGAAAGGAATGAAAATAATCACAAACGCAACCAAAATCTTCTTGTAGTGGTTGACTACAAATTTAGGTAAATGTTTTAACTCATTAATAATCGTTTTATGTTTATACTTTTCAATCAAACGATCAAAGAACATTAATAAACTTGGCAAAATAAAGATTGTACTCAATACACCAAGAACAACACCTTTCGCCATAACAATACCAATGTCACGACCTAATGTTAGTTGCATAACACAAAGTGCCACGAAACCAGCAATTGTTGTGATTGAACTTGAAGTAATTGAAGTAAATGTAGCCGTAATTGCCTTGGTCATTGCCTCACTATTTTCAAGAACTTGTTTTTCTTCTTGATAACGGTGTAACAAGAAAATTGAATAGTCCAAAGTAACAGCTAACTGTAATACAACGGCCAAAGCCTTTGTGATATAACTAATTTCTCCTAAGAAAACATTTGTACCAAAGTTATAAACGATTGGGAAAATCATTCCTAACATAAATACGATTGGAGCAAATGTACTCTCTAATCCTAAGAATAAAACGACCATACATAATACAACCGCAATACCTGCATAGATTGGTGTATCATGCTCTGTCTGATCCTTTGTATCTTCACTAATGGCAGACATACCACCTAGGTAGCAATCTTCATTCGTTAACTTTTTAATCTCACTAATCGCATTCATTGTACGATTTGATGATGTCGGCTCTTTAAATGTAACAATCATCATTGTACTATCGCCAGAATACAACATTTTTGAAACACTTTCAGGAAGTGCTTCCTTTGGAATTGAAATATCTAGAACATCATCTCTCCAAATACATTTATCAACTCCATCAATCTTATTGATCTTTTTCTTGATCTTAGCTGCCTCTTGATCTGTCTTATTATTGACTACCAAGAAGTCAACGCTTGAAAGGTTGAAATCGTCACCTAATATTGTCTGTGTCTTCATTGACTCAGATGTCGAAGGCAAATAAGACAATAAATCATAGTTAATATTCGTATTTAAATATCCAAATGCACTAGGTACTAAAAGTACAATCGCAACGGCTAAAATTAAATTACGATATTTAACGATCCATCTTGAAATTTTATCCATTTCACTCACCTTATATCCTTTCCTTTTTTACTACGTTGAAAAGTATAGTCTTAAAATGACCGTAAGTCAATTATTTTGAAAAACATTTTTAAAATCCACTATATACAAAATGAATAAATTGTACATCTGGTCATTTTTTATTGAAAAACAAAAAAATTCGCCTTATAATACGTGTGGTGATATGCATGAAAGATAAAATTATCGAAAATAAAAAAAGAAAAGAAAACAATCTTCTACAAGCAGCCTTTTCTCTATTTACAAAACAAGACATCAATTCCGTCTCTGTTAGTGATATTGTAAAAAATGCTGGTGTAGCCAAAGGAACGTTTTATCTTTATTTCAAAGACAAATATCAAATACGAGATGTTCTCATTCAAAAAGAAGCCAAGCGATTATTTCAAGAAGCACACCAACAATTAGAAAAAAACGACATTCGCGATTTCGAAGACGCCGTCATCTTTTTAATCAATCAGGTCCTATTAAGACTAGAATCCAATCCCCTCATTCTAAAATTCTTAGAACGAAATTTATCTTGGGGCGTATTCCATTCTCAACTACAAACAGCCATGGACAAAGATACCTTTAATATTATTGATGACTTTTTAGAAAAAGCAGAACAGTCTGGATACACTTTTGAAAATCCAGAAGTCATTCTATATATCATCGTTGAATTAACAGGAAGCAGTTGCTACAACTCTATCCT
>CAVBGZ010000143.1:3712-6396 GCA_963595075.1 Waltera intestinalis | reverse complement strand
TTTGTTTTTTCATGGTTATAAAACCCTCCTAATATATGTATTCGCAAAAAACAGGGAAAATCCTCAAAAAAAGTTAAAGAATTATTTTGTTGTAATGTTAATTTCGGGCACACTAGTTAAAAAGTGATAAAGTGAAAAACTAAATTCTACTATCAAAATGTAAAAATAAAGTTGAATTTAGTTGTACAAAAAGCAGTAAATATTCCATGAATTGTTGTTTTTGCTAACAATTTTTTTAAAAAATATAAATTGTCCCCTCGCATGCGACCTTTCTAAGTTTAAATTCCAATAAACTATTTATAGCAGCTGTTAATGAGGAAAGGTAACAAATTGATGAAAAGAGGATTATTGGAAATTATATTTATATTAGATTGTAGTGGATCTATAAACAGATTAGAAAAAGTTATATTTGATGGGTTTAATGATATGTTCAATAAATAAAAAAAGAAGGCGGTGACGATAACATAACAGTTGTGTTATTAAATGCCATTGGCGTTCCGTTAAAAAAAATAGAAAATGTGCAGACTAGGTTGCCAGATGATTTGAAAGTACAAAAACTTGGCATTAATAAAAATCATACAATAAGGTATTGCGATAATTCTAATGGTATTTTATTAAATTGTATTGTTGTTAGTGATGTTCTTGATAAAATGAAAGAAAGAAAAATATATGTGGATTTATTCGATGAAAAAGTCAATCGAGAATTTGAACCGATTCGTCAATATTTTAAAACAATGATTTATAAAGGAAGGTAAGTATGACATATTCAGCAGAGAGTTATATTCATGATTTGGATCGTAAAGCATTTATTGCTTTAAACAAGTTTCCAAAATTTGTGAAATTGGTAGAAGTATACAATGCGAATTATGATGAAAAGGTAGCAAGGTTTCAGTATTTGTCTTCAGCAATTCGATTGAGCAAGGAGCAAATGCCAGAAATATATAATTTATTGCCACCAATTTGTGAAAAACTTGGGATTGATGTCCCAGAATTGTATTATGTTTGTGATAAAGAAATGAATGCTGCAACTATTGGCTTTATTAATCCGTGTATTTATGTTACTTCAGGATTAGTTAAGAATCTATCTTTGAGTCAAATTGCAAGTGTGTTAGCTCATGAGTGTGGGCATATTGCGTGTAAGCATTATTTGTATCATTCAATTGTAATGAATGTGATTAATAAAATGAATAGTAGTCAACTGGGATATATAAATGCATTTCGTCAATTTATTTCACCTGGATTAGTAAATGCATTCTTATTTTGGGATAGGTGTAGTGAATTGTCAGCAGACCGTGCTGCTATCTTGTGTGATGGAAATCCAGACACAATGGTAGATACGCTTATTCGTATTCATGGATATGACAACATTAATCGAGATGAGTTTGTTAAGCAAGCTATTGATTTACATAGTTTTGTTAATAAAACAAATGGAAATAAAGTTATTGAACAAATAATAGTTAGCAACGATGCACATCCACGTTTAGCTACTAGGGTGTATGAAGGATATGAGTGGTCAAAGACAGACTGTTTCAAAAGTATTATAGATGGCACATATGGAAAAAATATAATAAAACATGATGATTTTGCTGAAGATGAGGTGATTTCTGCTGAAGTCGAATTTAAAACAGAATCCAAGAATAATGCTAATAAACAAATAAATATTCAAACAAGTAAATTTAATGATGATATATGTCGTGATAGTATTCTTTCACAAGTTTCAAATGATCAACTAGATGAAGCTCTTGAAAAAGTGAATAAACAGTTAGATAGATATACTTTTGATGGTAGTAAAACGGACTATGTAATTGCAATAGCAAGTGGTATTTTAGCAGGAATCGTTGATAGCGTATTTGTTGGAGAACTATCACTTGAAAATGCAAATTTTTGGGGAAATGAACAAGCAGACAAAATTGTAATCAATGCTGCAAAATACACAGGATTTGAAGGCTCAGATATTTCTAAAGCTGTAAAGCATTTAGAAGATACGTTCCCAATTGCAGCAGATAAAGCAACAAACGAATTTGGAGGTGGATTGCAACATCATCTTCGTGATTTTACTCACCATCCTACTCCAGTAGGCTTAATTTTTTCTGTTTTGACGCAATTTACAGGAAAAGCGTATGGTACAGATGTTCATGGAAACTTCATATCAGTAAAATTATTCGAAGATGCAGATGAACTTATTGGAAGAGATTTTTCTGAAAAAATGCAATTTGGTATTATAAATTGGATATTCCATATGGCAAGTGATATTGCTGGATCTTCAGGATCAATAATGAAAGGAAGTGTTGGAACAGGACTTCCAGGACCGATAGGTTCTTTAATAAAAGAATTGTCTTCTACTCCAATATTTAAGAAGAAAGATATAAATGGTTATAAAGAATTCTCAGTTTATATATCAAAATTGTTTAATGGAACGTTATTAGGCAATAGAGATGAGAGCGGAAGATTAATACCTCAAAAATTTGATTTGCGTACAGAAATGGGTTTAGGTATGCAGATAGGTAAACAAATGATTCCAGTAGTTATTAATGATTGCATTGTTCGAACATTTTATTTTATGAGTCGTATGATAAAAGAAATATCTAGAGAAGACATTCAAACATTGATTGATTTAGATAAAATAAATTGGAAATTAGTAATACCTTTTCAAAATAGAACAGTTGATCGTATGTTAATGATAT
>CAVBGZ010000143.1:0-3702 GCA_963595075.1 Waltera intestinalis | reverse complement strand
CAGCAGATGCTGCTGTACATGCAGCAATAGAGTCTTGTGGTAATTGGATTTTGTTCTCAGGTGTATTTCTATCTAGGTTTAATTATGTAGGAGCTGGAAGAGCGACTCTTGCGATTGTTAAGGAAGTATCGAATGAACAAAAAGAAGCACAATTGCTTCAAGAAAAACTGATTCTCACTAATGCAAAGACAATAAAAGTGATAGAAAAATTCTCTGCATATAGAGAAGCACTTGAAGTTAGAGTTTCAAATTATCTAGCAGAAGATATTGAGGAATTCTTAAATGGATTCGATTATATGAAGCAAGGAATAGAGTGTGGAGATTCAAATCTTGTAATTAAAGGAAATGTTATTATTCAAAAAGTATTAGGTAGAAAACCACAATTTACAAATCAACAAGAATTTGATGATTTGATGGAATCAGATGAAGCACTTATTTTATAGGAGGGAATTATGGCAAAATTTAATTTTACTGATGCTTTAAAAAAGGCCGGAGATGTTGCAAATAAAGCAACAGAAAAAGCAACTTCAGTAGTACAAGCTAGTGCCGAAAAAGCGCAAGTTGGTGCAAAAAAAATAATGGATACGACAAAAAAAGAAACAGATAAGATTTCAGAATCAGTAAAAGGAGTCGCTGAACAGAAAAAACTAGAAATGGCTGAAAAGAAAGCAGTGAAAAAAGCTACAGCAGAGAAGGCAGTTCTTGAAGCAACTGGAGAAAAGGCGATTGCTCCTCAAAATGCAATAAAGATATTTTACTATATGATGGCAATTGATCACGAAATAACACCAAATGAAGAAGAAAAATTTGATCTTATTGGTAAAGAAATGGACGATGATTTTGAACTTCATAAAGAAACGATTATAAATGAATGCAAAGTTCAAATGAATAAAATTATCGATACCCATGATTATTATGATGTGATTCAAGATGGTGTTGAGTTGGCTTTAACTGAAGAACAGAAATCATTAAATGGTTTTGTATTAGGAAAATTATTAATTTGGGATTTGTTGGCTGTTGCCTATAGTGACGCTGATTATAAAGATGAAGAAAGAAAACTTCTAAAATATATTGTACGGAAATTAAATGTTTCAAAGGATACCTTTCTTGAGATGGAAAGTAGCATGATGACAATTAATGATATAGAAAAAGAAATTGATTGGATTAAAGGAACAGAAAAATCATATCTTGTTGTTGAAAAACAAGTGAAAGAACTCGAAAAGCGAAGAAATGATATTCTTCTAGCTGTAAAAGCTTTAATTATGCTTTAGAAAGGAATAATTATGCCATTACCTTTAGTATTTATAGGAATTGCTGCAGCATCTGGATCTTTCGGGGTAGGAAAAGCCGCAAAAGCTAGATTGAACGTGGCGGAGGCAAACAAAATTAATAAAACAGCGAATCAAATTGTAGCTGAAGCTACAGAAAGACTAAATGTTCAACGTGCAACTTGTAGTGAAGCGCTGAAGAGTTTGGGCGAAGAAAAAATATTTTTGTTAAACGAAAATATGAAAGAATTTTTAGATACTTTCACAAAACTAAAAAATGTTGATTTTCGTGAAACAGAAGGCTTGAATGAATTAAGCAAACTACACATTGAAGAAAAGGATTTTGTTGAACTTAAAAATCTATGTAATTTTGCAATCTCTCTTGCAGGTGGAAGTATAGCAGGAACAGCTGGAGGTGCATTAGCAGCGTTTGGGGCATATGGAGCAGCACAAGCCCTTGCATGTGCTTCTACTGGAACAGCTATTGCTTCTCTTAGTGGTGCGGCAGCGACAAATGCGACATTAGCTTTTTTTGGGGGTGGTTCACTGGCAGCTGGTGGTTTAGGAGTTGCAGGTGGAGCAATGGTATTAGGAGGGTTAGTTGCTGGCCCAGCATTACTTGTTATGGGTTTGGTTGCCGGAAAAGCAGCAGATAAGAATCTTGATCAAGCAAAAATAAACCATTCAGAAGCTGTCCAACTTGTAGAACAATTAGATACGGCATCAAAACAATGTGAGACTATTCGACGTAGAACCTATATGTTTTATAATTTGTTGGCGAGATTGGATTCGTATTTTCTTCCATATATTTATAAAATGGAAGATATAGTAATGGAAGAAGGCTATGATTACAGTTGCTACACGGCTGAGGCTAAAAAAACAATTGCTTCTTGTGTAAGCATTGCTGTATCAATTAAGTCAGTATTAGATATACAGCTTTTAACTGATGATGGTCTTTTAACGGATGCTTCAGCAGAAATTATAGTTGATACTGAAAAATTTGTAGACAACTTAGTTCTAGCAAAATAAAGTCGATAACTTAGCCGACACTTTACAAGTATGTTTGGATTCTGGTGCGAAGAAAGTATTATTACCAATTACTTCTGCAGTAGACTTAGGAAGTGTACCTGCAGAGCTAGTAGGTTGCTTCAGTTTGATCTTCTTTAATAGTGTAGAAGATGCTGTATTTAAAGCATTAGGAGTAGAATAATTAGTAGAAATGAAGGGTTAATTTGAGGCGAATATTGCTACAATGAAAATCCCATAAAGCATGTACTCTATGGGATTTTTTCTACTTAGATAGTTTATAACATTCTAAGATTTCTTTTGTGTTTGTTGTAGATCTACTATTTAATCCATAATCGTCATATTCGATTTCACCTGATTGATTATCATATGGATCATCTCTAACATATTTCTTAGGTGGATCATATTCGTTACATACATCGTTGTTCGCAACCATTCTAAATGGATCTAAGTTACCAAAATAGAAATCTTGTAGTTCTTTTTTATTCGCTCTAAATGCAGAACCACCAAAGCTAGGATCTGCAAATAACCAACCATAAGGTTCAATATAGAACATCGCCCAATCATGACATCCTATTTCATCAGGTGTGACATATAGACCACTTTGGAAATGTGCAGGTATTCCTGCTACTCTACATAAAGTAATAAATAATAATGCTTGTACACCACAATCTCCTTTTAAGGAAGCTCCTACATAATCATCAATAAAAGGTAAGGTGATATATTTACGCATAAAGGAATAGGTTACTTTTTCGGTACAATAGTCATAGAATTTTCTAGCTATTTTTAAAGGATCAGTTTCATTTCCTTTTAACTCTTTTGCGATTGCTTGCATTAAAGGACTAAATACAATTGCTGGATATTTTTCATCTGTATATTCGTTGTAATTAGATGCTATACCAGCAGTAAGTGGGGTATATTTCGCAACACAATCATATTCATATTCAACAAAGAACGGATGATTTTCTTGTATGACTTCTTCAAAATAAATCGTACGGCTATTAGCACTTGAAATAAATGTTACAGGACTATTCGTATAATCTAATATTTGAATATTTTTAATGTTCATACATTCTGTAGGTACAGGTAAATGAACATGAACTTTCTTATTAGGAACAAAGGCATCGTCATTAATTTTGATAGAAGCTCTAACTTTGAAGTGATATGCACTAGAACCATTTTCCTTCATTTCCTTCATGTTTTCTTCACGAAGTTTAAATTGATCTTTTCTTTCTATTCCAGCTCTTAAAGCAATTTCAGGATATACCTTTTTCATTGTTTCAAAGAAACGATTTGATAAATGGACTTTACCATCTACATAGATCCAATCTACTTTATCTGTATCAATCCATTCATTGAATTCTTCTAAAGTGAAATCTTTAATTTCTTTTTGAATGAGTTCTAATCC
>CAVBGZ010000142.1:0-6479 GCA_963595075.1 Waltera intestinalis | reverse complement strand
TCTCAGAACCAGAAGTACTATTTGATTGACTAATAGAAGTTGTTTCAGATTCTGTCATCGATTCCGTATGTAAAAAAGAATCTTGTTCAGAAGTTACTTGTTGTTCATCTTCAAATCCAGCAGCATACACAACATTATTATTCTGTAAAAAGGCACCTCCACCAACAACAGCACCAGCAGAAACAACACCCTTCAATAAATTATTTGATTTTTTAACACGAGTCTTCTTTTTAGCCATAATCCATCAGCCTCCATATACATAAACAACCATTCGGTTACATTTATTTTTACTTCTATATATAGAATAATACGAAAAAACTGCCATTTCAAGCAGTTTGGTTATATTTATTTATATTTTAATCTGATTTTTATATAACCAGAAACATTGAATAAACGCGATTTCAAGCAGTTTGGTTATATTTATTTATATTTTAATCTGATTTTTATATAACTAGAAACATTGAATAAACGCGTTTTAATCGTGATTTAGTTATAATTTCCAAAAAATCATATAACCACGGTTATATTTATACAATTTTAACAATAGACTCTGCGATAGCTCTTTTTGTAAAAAATCCATTACGAATGATATCAGCTACATCTTTTACATGATTTACTAGTTCCACATATTGTTCCTCTGTACAATTTTGAACCGCAACACTTGCCTCATCTAAAGAATTGACCACAAATCCCAATTTATGATCCGCAATAAATTTCGCATTTGACAAATAGCTTGGTATAACTACGGGAATACCTGCCGCTAAATATGTACTCAATTTATAAGAACAATTTAACTTATAATAATCCCTTTCATCCTCAATATTCTTAGAATTACCCCAAACAAGACCAAAACCTCCCTTTGATAATTCTAAAATGATTTCATCCTTATTCTTCCAACCTTCATAAATAACATTAGAAGGATACTCACCTTCTTCACCTGTATAAATATGAAGTTTTGTATTATAAACCCAATCATTTATGAATGGAAAACGACTCGGATTTCCTGCAAAAGATAATTCATTTTTAAATACAGGTTGATTCAATTCAAATTCAAAAGGAATATCCCACATCTCTTGTACGACATAATTATCATTTTCTAATCCTTCATCCTTTAACTTTTCAAACATCTTTTCAGAAGGCACAATAAGTACATCTGCCATATTATAAAGTCTCAAATATTTTTCCATCAAATAATAATTCACATCAAACTGTAAAGGCAAAACATCATGAACAAACACAATAAGACGAGCCCCATACAATTTTAATCTTTCCACAAAAGAAAGATCCCACTCAATCGAATTCCAAGTAGGTGATTGAAATATCACAACATCTCCTCTTTTAATACCCGCAATAATACCATCAAATCGAGCACTCTTCTCATTCCAAGGCTCATTACTACTATCATAAGAATATATACCCATCTCATTCGCATTAAAACATTGGGCAAATTTTAAAACATTATTCTGTGCAATCATCGCCACACTATCACCACTATGCCCATTTAAATTTGTTACATATATTTTCATAAACCTAGCTCCTATAAATCTATTCCAATTTTACCACACAAATCAAAAAATATAACCATATAAAAAAGTCAACGATTTATACAACCGCTGACTTTGTCGTTACTATAAAGTTTTTAAAGTGTTTGTAATTGTTTGGATTGCCTCATCTACTTTAGATGCATCCTTACCACCAGCTTGAGCCATATCTGGCTTTCCGCCACCATTACCACTACAAATTTGAGCTGCCTGTTTTACAAGTTGACCCGCATGAACACCAGCCTTAACTGCCTCTTTACCAGCACCAGAAACAAAGACAACCTTATCTCCATTCACATTCACAAAGAAACATACCATCTTTTCATCTTGTGCCTTTAAATTAGAAACAATATCCTTTAAAGCATTTGAATCCATACCACTTACTTGTTTAATTAACACATTGACTTTGCCAAAATCCTTCGCATCACTTGCCCACTCTTTAGATTTAAGCGCAAAAATTTGATTCTTTAAGTTATCTAATTCCTTCTGCAAATCATGCATCTGACTATACGCATTCTCTACCTTTTGATCAATATTTTTAATACCCTTTTGTTTAGCACTGACCGCAATATTTTCTAACATACTATGCTCTTGGCTGAACTCTTCATAAGCTGCAAATTTAGTCTTAGCCGTAATACGACGCGCATCACTACCAATAGACTCTTCACTTATAATCTTACAAAGACCAATCTCACTTGTATTATTCACATGACATCCAGCACAGAATTCTTTTGAAACATCACCCATCGTAACAACACGAACCATATCGCCATATTTCTCATCAAATAAAGCTGTAGCTCCACTCTTCTTCGCCTCTTCAATCGGCATTACGACCTTAGTAACAGGCAAACAAGCACTAATATATTCATTCACTAAACGCTCGATCTCAGTAAGTTGTTCATTTGTCACCTTTTCAAAATGATTAAAGTCAAAACGTAAATACTCAGGGCAGTTAAATGATCCAGCCTGATGAATATGATCACCCAAGACCTTCACTAATGCAGCCTGTAGTAAGTGTGTTGCACTATGGTTAGCAGTAGTGGCAAGACGATCTTTTACATTCACCTGACCATGTAAAGTATCTCCCATATTCACAACACCACTAGTCACATTGACAGTATGGATATGTTGTTTGTTTCTAGCCTTTTGTACATCTAAAACATCAACAGTCACCTGATCATTAGTTAATGTACCCTTATCCGCAACTTGTCCACCACTCTCAGCATAGAAACAAGTCTTATCTAAAATAATCTGGCCTTCTCCTTCTAAAGAATCCACCATCTTACCCTCTTTAAATAAGGCAATGACCTTACCATCACATTCCATATGATCATAACCAATAAATTCACTTGGCTCATTGAAATTCATCAATTCCTCATTTTGAGAAGCAAAGCTATCCTTCACATTACGCGCATTACGAGCTCTTTCTTTTTGTTCATTCATGCAAGCTTCAAACTCATCATGACTCACTTCAATACCACTCTCTTGCGCAATCTCTTGCGTTAATTCAAATGGGAAACCATACGTATCATACAATTTAAAGACAACTTCTCCACTAAGCTTGCCATCTTTTGCCTTTTTGATCTCATCTGAAAGTAAAGATTCACCCACTGTTAAAGTCTTTTTAAACGTCTCTTCTTCTAATTTAATTAATTTGGCATTAAATTCTACATGCTCCTGCAAGTAAGGATAGAAATCTTGCATTGTATCCGCAACAACCTGTACCAATTTATACAAGAACGCATCCTCAATACCAAGTTTTAAACCATAACGAACCGCACGACGAAGAACACGACGAAGTACATAACCACGACCACTATTTGAGAAGTTGGCACCATCACTTAACGCAAACGTAACCGTACGAACGTGGTCCGCAATAACACGATAAGCCATCTTATATTCACCCTCATAAGGATGTTTCGCCAATTTCTCAGTTGCACGAATAATAGGCAAGAATAAATCTGTATCAAAGTTTGTTTCCCCATCTTGAACAAGGGCAACCAAACGTTCTAGACCCATACCTGTATCAATATTCTTCTGAGGAAGTTCTTTATAATCTTTACGATCAATACTTGGATCACAATCATATTGAGAGAATACGACATTCCAAACCTCTACATAACGATCATTTTCCATCTCTTCAAAGAATAATTTTTCACCTAAACCTTCAGGATCATATTTTTCTCCACGATCAAAGAAAATTTCTGAATCCGGTCCACCTGGACCTTTTCCAATTTCCCAGAAGTTATCATCTGTCTTTAAAATATGACTTGGATCTACACCACAAATCGTAGTCCAAACCTCATAAGCACGCGTATCATCCGTATATACAGATACATACAAACGATCCTTATCAATACCCATCCATTCTTCACTTGTTAAGAATTCCCAAGCATATTGAATCGCTTCATCTTTAAAATAATCACCAATTGAAAAGTTTCCTAACATCTCAAAGAACGTATGGTGACGAGCTGTCTTTCCTACATTTTCAATATCATTGGTACGAATACTCTTTTGTGCATTCGCAATACGATTACTTGCAGGCTTTTCTGAACCATCAAAATACTTCTTTAAAGCCGCAACACCCGCATTGATCCAAAGCAAAGTAGGATCATTATGTGGAATTAAACTTGCGCCGGGCTCAATCATATGACCTTTTGATTTAAAATAATCCAAAAACATCTGACGAATTTGATTACCAGTAAGTTGTTTCATTTTCTTTCCTCCAATAAAAAAACGTTCCTATCTCTAGGAACGTAATAAACGCGGTACCATCCTAGTTCACTTACAATTGTAAGTGCCCTCAATTATTCGTTAACGCCGACAACGGTATGACTCCAAAGTAGCTTCCCTAAATAATTCGATGAAGATTTTCACCAACCATCTTCTCTCTACAAAAACCCTTATTTACGTACTTATCTTCTTCAACATCAACTTAGTAAAGTTTAGCACTCTTTCAAAATTTGCGCAAGACAAACCAAACCCATTTCCATCTTTTCTAAAGGAATGGACGCAAAAGAAACACTCACGATACCATCCTCTACATTTAAACCAATCCCACTAGATTCACAACGCTTTCTAAACACTTCTTCATCTATTTTTAAATCAAGACAATATGCCATATACGCTTCATTTAAATAAAAAGGAACATCAAATTGCACATCTAATATTTTCTTCATTTTATTATTACGATTTGAATACTCCCGAATCAATTTACGAACACGCTTTTGAAGATGTCCATCCACAATATAATGAGAAAACGCAAGCTGTTCAATCTTAGAAGTTGTCGGTCCTAAATTTAATTTTAGATACTTATCAAGATATTCCTCATTTAAAATCATGTATCCAATACGCAAAGAAGGAAGTAAAAGACGAGAAAAAGAATTGATATAGATACAATGCGAACACTTTGAAAATAAAGAAAACTTCACCTTGCCCGTATACACCAGTTCTCCATTATAATCATCTTCTAAAATCAATACATTCGACATTGCGATTAATTCATTCCTTATGAACGTAGGCATACTCTTTTTATCTTTCGTAAAACAAGTCGTATTAATATAGAGAACATCAATCTTATATCTTCTTATATCCTCAATAAAATGATCGACACATAATGTATGTACTTTAAAACCATAAGACTTAAAAACCAATAGAGCCTCTTCATCTACAAATTCACTTACACCAATCTCTAAATTTTTATCTAACATGCCACAAAAAATATAAAGTAAAGATTGATAATTCGAGCCAATCACCATCTGTTCAGGAATCGCCAATATATTACGGTTTTGGTAGACATATTTACATAAAGCCTCCCTTAATTCATATTCTCCCTGACTTAAGCCATAAGTAGACATCACATTCTTATCATTTAAAACCATTTTCATATATCGTTTCCACGCATCCATCTCAAAAGAATCGATGGAAACACTCGATAAACGAAAATCATAATCATACGTAATATTTTCATAATTGGAATGATAATTTTGAATCGATTGATGTAGTTGAATTTGATTTTCTTCCATACAAACCACAAAGCCCACTTTTTCAATACTCTCTACAAAACCTTCACTCATTAATTTTTCATAGGCCGTTAAAACCGTCGTCTTAGACACATTCAATTTCTTACAAGCCAAACGAATACTATCTAATCGATCCCCTTTTTTTAAATATCCATTCAAAATATTATTTTTTATATCCTGATATAATGATTCATACTTCTTCATTATCTGTACCCCTTTTATTTTTTATTATTGTACATTTTAATATGCACAGAAACAAGTATAATAATGCCCATAAGAAAGAAGGAAATATTATGAAAAACAATCAAATCTATAGAATCGTATTAACTGCTCTAGGAATGGCTTTAGTCTTTATTGCGACCATGTTTATAAAAATTCCAAATGCTTTAGATGGCTATTTTAATTTAGGAGATGGATTTATTCTTTTATTCGCAAGCTTTTTAAATCCATTTGAAAGCTTTTTAATTGGAGGACTTGGATCTGGTTTAGCCGATGTTGCAGGGGGTTATGCTTACTACTTTATCTTTACACTCATCATAAAAGGACTTGAAGGAGTTGTCGTATCTTATATCTTATCAAAGAATAAGACAAAGCCAGTACAAATTGGAGCTTATACTTTAGGATCTATTATTATGGTATTTGGCTATTTCATCGCCAAATATATCTTGAAACAAAGTTGGGCTATGGCTCTAGCTGAAGTACTTCCTAACGTTGTACAAGGCGTTGTAGGAATCGTGATTGCGTTAGTTGCCTATCCAATCGTTAAAAACTTGGTCAAAAATAAATTAAATGAAGAGTAATACGCTCTTCATTTTTTTCTTGCATAATGAGCTATAATTTGGTAGAATATTCAAGCAATGCCCGGGTGGTGAAATTGGTAGACGCAGTGGACTCAAAATCCACCGGTAGCGATACC
>CAVBGZ010000141.1:0-6530 GCA_963595075.1 Waltera intestinalis | reverse complement strand
TATGTCATTTTTTAAACGTTTTCAATTAACAAAAAAACAAAAAAGAAAAGGGATTGCTCTTTGTGCTACAGGAGCAACAGTAGCTTTAGGCTCTTTACTTGTAAAGAAAAAAGTAAACACTATGAAAGAGGATGGATCGTATGATTTTATGGTCTTTAAATATCGTATGAATAAATATTTAAAGGCTGCGAAGAATGATAAATTAAATCTTCAAACCGTGAATAACTTGCTTGAGTCTTTAGAAAAAATGGATACAGTTTGTGAGAATAATGAAAGTATTGTTTTAGATTTAGATAGTGATACGTATACAGACTTACATTTTTACTTGGATGAATATGCTTCAAATCTAGCTAAATCAAATAATATTCAATTTAATGATTCAACAGACACAGAGACACGTTTAAAACAGTGTTTAAATACGCAAAAATTTATTTTAGAAAGTTTTTCATAAATAGCGAATATTCGCTATTTTTTTAAAAGGAGTTTTTATTGTGAAGATTTGGATTACACGTCATGGACAAACAGATTTAAATAAAGAAAAGTTAATGCAGGGACTAACAGATGAGCCCTTAAATTCAATTGGGATTGAACAAGCTATTGAAAAGAGAAAACAGATAGGAAATATTACTTTTGATGCGGTGTACGCAAGTCCTTTAAAGCGAGCAGTTCAAACGGCCTCTATTATCGGTAATGTTTCTCAAAAAGATGTAATTACAGATGAAAGAATCATTGAAGTTAATTTTGGAGATTATGAATTAAAAAAATATTCGAAACTTGGTTTTCATATGACAAAGTATTGGTTGTTGCCTGAAGTTTTTAAAGCACCTAAAACCGTAGAGCCTGTTAAATCCATGATTACAAGAAGTCAATCTTTTTTAAAAGAGCTTGAATCAAAAGAATATGAGAATGTTCTTATTGTTTGTCATGGTGGTATTATTCGAACTTTATGTGGGTATTTAGAGGATAAGAAAAATGGAATGAAGTGGCGTCCAAAACCAAATAATTGTGAGATTCGTGTTTATGAATCTGTGAATGGAAAGCACAAATTTATCAAGAAGGTGTAGAGAATATGAAAAAGGGAATTGTATTTGTATTGTGTAGTTTATTATGTTTGAGTATGGTTGGTTGTAGTAAACAAGAGGAAACATTAGATATGGACTATATATCGTTTGGTAACGGAGAAAAGAGTTTTGTGATTCTTCCTGGTCTTTCGATTCATAGTGTGATGAATTTAAAAGATGCGATTGAAGAGGCCTATAAAGATTTTACGGATGAATATACAGTTTATGTTTTTGATCGTGCTAAAAATATTAAGTCTGGCTATAGTATTGAGGATATGGCCAGAGATACAGCTGCTAAGATGGAATCTTTAGGAATTAAGGATGCCTATGTATTTGGGGCAAGTCAAGGTGGAATGATTGCAGAATGCCTTGCGATTCAATATCCAGAATTGGTTCATGCGATGATCTTGGGCTCTACTTTGGCTAAGGCAAATGATACGTTTAATAAAGTTGTGGATACATGGATTGATTTGGCTGAAAAGAAAGATGAAGATGCTCTTCTTGAAAGTTTTGTGAATCTTGTCTATTCTAAAGCGACGGTTGATGCGTATCATGATACTTTGATTTCTTCCAATAAGGGAATTACAGATGAAGAGTATGAACGATTCATTATTTTGGCAAGTGCATGCAAAGATTTTGATTGTTCTTCAAAACTTAAAAAGATAGAGTGTCCTGTTTTAGTACTTGGTAGTAAAGGGGATCAAATTGTTACGGCTCAGGGTTCTAAACAAATTGCTAAGGCATTAAATTGTGAAATTTATCTTTATGATTCTAATTATGGTCATGGTGTTTATGATGAGGCGAGTGACTATAAACAAAGGTGTCTTGATTTCTTTAATAGTGTTGATGAATAGGTAGGAGCTCCTGCCTATTTTTTTAATCTAAGTCTCGACGTAAAAATAGGGCTTTACCAATAATTCTTACGGGTATGTTTTCGATTTCTTCTTTTGTATAATATTTTGTTTCTACTTTGGGATTGGCAGCTTCTAAAATCATTAAATCATTTTTAAAATATACTTTTTTGATGGTTGCTTCATCTCCAATACATATAATTCCTATTTTTCCTTGTTCTAGAGTGTTACATTGTTTGACCAAGACAAGGTCTCCAGAATAGATATTCGCTCCTTCCATAGAGTCACCACGAACACGTAAGAAATAGTCGCCTTTTAAGGCTTCTTTTTTACCAACTTCAATATATCCTTCAATATCTTCAATGGCCCATGCATCATATCCAGCTTTCACATTTCCAAGAATGGGTTTAAAGCGAGCACTTTCTTCTAATATATCTTCTACATTGACACCAAGTATTTCGGAAACTTTTTGTTTCGTACTTTTTCTAAGTTGTGTTGTTTCTCCGTTGATCCATCGATAATAGGTGGAAAGGGAAATGCCGATTTTAGCGGCCATTTGTTCATGAGAAAGATTATTATCAATCTCAAATTGAACGAGTATTTCTTTAAATAACATAAAAATATCACCATTCTATTATTATCATTATTTCAATCTTTATGCAAGATTCAAAATAAATTTCATAAAAAATTCCGATAACTCTATTGATTATGAGAAAATAGTTTATATAAAATAAGAGTGTAGGGAGGTTTTATGGATAAAATTTATTGTTGTATTGATTTAAAATCTTTTTATGCGTCCGTAGAGTGTGTTGAAAGGGGTTTGGATCCTTTTAAAATCAATTTAGTTGTGGCAGATCCGACTCGTGGTGGTGGAGCGATAACGCTTGCGGCGACTCCTGCCATAAAAAAATTGGGTGTGAAGAGTCGGGGTCGAATTTTTGAAATTCCAAAAAATATTGAGTATATCATTGCGCCTCCAAGAATGAAATTGTATATGGAGTATTCGGCAAAAATTTATTCAATTTTCTTACGTTATGTTGCCAAAGAAGATATTCATGTGTATTCGATTGATGAGGCTTTTTTGGATCTTACGCCATATCTTGAATTGTATCAGTGTTCACCAAAACATCTTTCAAGAAAGATTTTAAATACCATTTTAAATGAGACGGGATTAACGGCTACAGTGGGTATGGGAACCAATTTATTTTTGGCTAAAATAGCTTTGGATATTACCGCAAAACATACACCGGATCATATGGGGTTTTTGAATCAAAAACTATTTCGTCAAACTTTATGGACACATGTTCCATTAACGGATTTTTGGATGATCGGAAAAGGAACAGAAAATCATCTTCATAGATTGGGTATTTATACATTGAAGGATTTAACGCAATTTCCAGAAGAAATATTATATAGAGAGTTTGGGATTAATGCCGAAATATTAATTGATCATGCGTATGGAAAAGAGCCAGTTGAAATGAGGCATATTAAGGCGTATCGGCCTAGTGCAAATTCGGTGTCAAATTCACAGATTTTATTTGAAGATTATAATTATAAAGATGCGAAAATTATTTTAAGAGAAATGGTGGATACGAATGTTTTAGAGCTTGTTGAAAAGCATTTGGTTTCAAATCATATTGCGTTATTTATATCGTATTCAAAGGATTGTCGTCCGGCTTCTAGGGGTTCGACAAAGATTTCTTGTTGTACAAATTCCTTTCATATTTTAATGGAGGAATTTGAGCTTTTATATAATCGTGTGGTTGATAAAACGTATCCGATTCGCCAGATTAGTATTTCTTTTGGAAATGTGAAGAATGAAATGTATGAACAATATGATTTATTTACGGATTATGATGCGTTAGAGAAGGAAAAGCATCTTCAGCAAGCGATGTTAAAAATCAGAAAATTATATGGGAAAAATGCTTGTTTAAAAGGGACGAGTTATCAAGATAAGGCTACGGCAAGGTATAGAAATACAACGATTGGAGGGCATAAGGCATGATGGATTTAGTGCAGAGGGCAAATATATTTTCAAGTTTTGATTCTTTAAGGGGTTTTAAAGATCTATTAAGAAAGCAGGAAAGAGAAGAGGTTTCAAAGCGTGTATTGTCTGAGGATGATATTGAAGAATTAAATCGTCGAATTTATATATTAGAAAAAGGGATGATGGTTGAGGTTGAGTATTGGCATGGTGCCGATATTGTAAAATTAAAAGGGATGGTCGCAAGAATCAATATTCCTTTATGTGAGCTTCAGATTGTAAAGGAGAGGTTTGATTTAAAAAAGATTATATGGATTGAGATTATAGAGGATTGTTAAGAAAATATAGCTTTTAAAAAATGGTAATCGCTTACGGATTTTGGTATCATAGTAGAGATAGAAGAAGGATATATATGATTGCTTGGGAAGAAATATTAGTAGCTAATGGTGTAACAATGATCATGATGGGCTATCTTTTGATGTGTCGTAAAAAGAATCGAGAGAATGTTCATACGGAAGATAAATTTTATGATGGCATGGCCTATATTAACTTGTTAGGCGCTTTTTTTGAGACTGTTTCATTTTATGTGGATGGTAAAGATACTTCATGGGCTTATTTTTTGAATTATATGTCGAGTAGTATAAGTTTCTTTTGTACGGTAACCATTGCCTTTTTATGGTGTATTTATGTAGATCTTCGTATTTATCGAAATTATAAAAAGACATTTGGAAATTTGAAGATCATTATTATTCCTTGGATAGTTGAGATGGTTGCGATTGTACTTAATCTTTTTGGTACAGGTGTTTTATTTAGAATCTCTTCAGATAATATTTATCAAAGAAGTAGTGGAGCCATTCTTGGTTATATCACTATTATGATTTATTTTGCGTATAGTATTTATTTAATGTTTGCGTCAAAAAAAGAAGGAATCAATTTGAACTTTTTCCCTGTTCACTATTTTGTAGGTCCTTGTATTGCGGGTGTTTTGATTCAATTGTTCTTTTATGGCGTAACAACGTCATGGATTTCAGTTGCGTTAGCGCTTGCGTTTGTTCAGATGCAGATGTATGCAGAAAATGTATATACGGATGAGCTTTCTGGTTTATATAATCGAAGATATTTAAATTTTATGTTGAGCAAAAAAGATGTTTCAAATAAAAAATCTTTATACGGAATTATGCTTGATATTAATGATTTTAAAAGTATTAATGATGATTTTGGACATAATATTGGTGATCAAGCGATTTGTGCAATGGGTGATATATTGTTTAAATCGATTCCTGAACAAAGTGTTGCGATTCGTTATGCAGGTGATGAGTTTGTTGTATTGTTGTTGGATGTGGATGAAAATGGATTGAATAAAGTAATCCAAGAAATCAATAAGAATATCAACCTTTTAAATGAATCAAAGAAGGAATTATTTACATTAAGTGCTTCGATTGGATGTGCAAAATTTGTTGAAGATATGAGTGTAGAAGATTTCTTAGCTTGTATAGATAAAGATATGTATTTGAATAAGAGTAAGTATCATTCAAAAAAAGTATAATAAAGGAATTGATTTTTCATGGAGCATTCTTATACATATAAATTTGGCAATATTTGCGAAAGAGATATAGATACTTTACTGCTTAATTCTTTTGTTCTTGATAATACATTTATTGATTTATTCACGAAAAAAATAAGAGGTTATAACTTTTTAAATTCAAAGATTATTGATGTTGAACTATCAAAGACACATCCTACATGGGGAGAATCGGATGTTACTGTTATTTTTGAAAGTAATGATAAAAGATATGCGATTTTAATTGAAGATAAAGTGGGGGCCCAGGCTCAACCTGACCAATGTAAGAGATATTTTAAACGTGGTGATATTGGGGTTAAAAATAAAGATTATGAAGCTTATTTTGTCTTCATTTGCGCGGCAAGTGAATATATAAAAAATAATGAGGAAGCAAAAAACTATCCATATTCTATGAGTTTTGAAAAACTTATTGATTATTTTAAAACTAAACAAGATTTGTTTAGTAAAATAAGATATGAAGAAATATTACAAGCGTTAGCTTTTTCTAAAACGCCATATAAAAAGATTGTGGATACTACGGCAACAGAATTTTGGCGTAACTATGTTGAGTATGCAAGATTAAATTATCCAGATTTGCAGTTGGTAAACACGAGTATGGAAAAGAGTAAAAAAGGGGATTGGCCTACTTATTATACGCAATTAAATTTAAATAAGAGTGTATATATTCAACATAAAATGGATCGAGGAATCATTGATTTAACATTTAATGGTATGGCGAACAGACAAAAGGAATTAAACGATTTTTTACATCAGCAGATTGGTAATTATGAAGCAGGTGGTTTTGGTATTCATTCTGCTGGAAAATCTGCTGTTTTAAGAATAAATTTAGGTAAGGATTGTGTTTTGGATTTTCAAAAATCATTTAAATCACAAATTGAAAATGTCAAAAAACATTTTGAAGCTATCTATAAATTACATTTGATAGCGGCAAACCTTAATTATGATGATATACTTAAAATGTTTAATTCTATATAAAAAAGTTAGGAGGATAATATGAGGGTTGTGATTATTAATGGTAGTGCAAGAAAAGGGAATACTTTTACTGCGATTGA
>CAVBGZ010000140.1:0-6667 GCA_963595075.1 Waltera intestinalis | reverse complement strand
AAGTCTCGTCTCGGTTATTTGCTTCGCCCTCATTACGAAAGGATGAAGTTGTATTAATTTGATGCCACGTAATATCTAGAATTGGCATCGATAGAAAATCATGAAATTTCTATTGTCTAAGGAATTCTCCTAAGACTAATCTAAATATAACAAAAGTTCATTTTTCGACTTTAGGAGATTTTCCAAGGTCTAAAAAGCACCTTAATTAGCCCCATTTTGGGTTTAAAGCACAAAAAAAGACCTCAAACTTGCTTTTTGAACAAGTTCAAGGTCTAGATTTGTTTATATTAAGTTTATAAATTTGGGAAATTTTCCAAACAATTATTTTAAAATTCTTAAATTTGCCATTCTTGATGATTTGTTTCAGTTATTTTTAATTGCCAAGATCGTAAATCTTCTCCATAGCAATAATTGATTAGAAAATCGTAAAACTGATGTTGTTCATTAGAATTGCTAAGTTGGAAACCGCCACTTGATAAAAGATGATGAGATACAATAGGATGTGATTCTAAAGCTGCACAAAATCTCATACAATCTATTAGAGATGGCATTACTGTACCTTCTAGCATAGCATTTATTTTCTTATTATCTACTTTAGATGATTTTGCTAAAGAATTTATACTAAATCCACCATCATCCATTAAGATTTTAAGATTATATCCAAATGAGCCTGAAAGTTTATTTTTCAATTCAATGGCATCGCGGTTATCCTCAAGTACTCTTTGGATATCTGCCTCTTGCGCTCTTAAAAAAATCTTTTGATTGTGTTCATCATCCGTTTTTATTTTCTTTGGACTAGCTTTTTGTCTTTTTTCACAATTCTTACATGATTCATATGGCAAACTCTCGTCATCTTCTTCGATTGAATTAAATACAAGACAACACTCATCTCTATGAGCCATTGCATAATCAGTTAAATGTTTTTTTCTGTCATCTAACTCAATATACTTAGCATCATTGATCACAAAATAACCATCTACATATAAGATTTCTTTGTTTAATAAGGTTTGTTTTAATTTGTGATTATTGATTGATGCGTAGAAAGAACTAAGAATTCCCCCAATAAATGTTTGATTATCTTTTATATGTATAGCATGATTTGCAAATTCCAAATCACGTTCTTGTTTAAGTTTAGTATTTTGAATATGCTCTATTTGCTCAATGAGAATTGATACATCATCACCGTGATTTCTCTTATTCCAGGTCATAACTACATGCTTTAAGTCAATTAAAAAAGAATGTATTATTTCATGGTCTTCAGTGCCTTTGCGATAATCAGTCTTTGAGTATCCAATATATTCAAGATCTTTCTTAAGGCTCAGTTTGTTTTTATTTTTATTATATGGGAGAATGAATGCGTTTCTTACTTTTTGAATTTCATCACCCATTTTATTATTCTTGATGAAATCACCATAAGTAATTTGCTTTTGAATTGAAGTAGTTTCTGGCAAATCTTTATTATCACCTGTAAAACCAAAACGGTAAAATTTCGAATCTAAGACATAGGCAATATTATTATGAATCAATATTGTATCTGGTCTTAAATCGCTGCTCTTAAATGGAGTATATCCGTTTTGTACTAAATACCAATCGGCACTAGGATTGAATTTTGTTGCATCTTTATTTCCAAAAATAGAATTAATCATCCTCTCAAATATATATGCATAAGAATCAACACCATATACAATCTCATTTTGATTTGGTTTATCTCCAAGACCTTCAATGATTGTAAGCATATGGATTAATCTAAGTTTTTTTAAATCCTCATATGTGTTGTCCAATTCTTTTTTCAAAGCATAAATATAAAGTGCTCTTGTTTCTTTACCAAATTCTAAGTTATCAATAAAACTAGAATTTTTAATTCCAAAAAGCCATCCTAAAAGATTAATACTTAATGTTAAACAATATTTATGAATCTTAACGATAATATTATCGAAATTATTCATGGTGGAAACTGTTATATCTTTGTAGATAACATTTCCTTTGGATACAATTGGATTTGAATTAATGGTCTTTTTCCAATCGATTTTACCTTTTTGATTTTGCTTTATATTCTTTTCCCTATTAACATAAAAGCCATTCATTAAATAATCACGCAAAAGCCACAAATAAGAAACAATTGGTAAAGCATTATTGTTAGAAAAAGATGATTCGATTTTTACCTCAGAAGGTGTATGAGTCTTAGCAATAGAGATTGTTTGCAAAATACTAATGACATCCCTTTTCGAATTTTCGGCTGAACTAAAATCCATATCATAAGTTTCAGGATAATAGAAATCTATTTTGTTATTATGGATTTTAATTCCAACAAAGGAGTCATCTATTTTATTTGTGACAGGATGAAATTCTATTTTTAGTTTTTGAGCATCATTCGTGCTTCTTGATGACACCATCTTTAAATACCTTCACACCCTCATTCATATAATCATCTATTAGCTTATCTAATGAATTAATATCATCATTAAACCATTTATCTCTTTGAAATTTTGCAACATCATCCCATAGATATTCCATGATCTTATATGCGAACTTTCTAACTTCAGTCCTATTCATATCTTCATGTTTAATTACTGTAGAAGTCATGCCTGATTCATCAACAAAATAAACTCCAATTTGTTTATCTTCGCTATTGTATCCATCAGAATTATCTAGAATCCAGTCATTTATACTATTAACTAGATTTTGCCAAGTGATGTCACCTCCAGGAATAAATTTGTCTTTGAAGGCATGATTGGTAGTGAATGTATTTTGAATTTTTAAAAATTCCCATCTTCTTTTGAACGCTGTATCTAAGGTGAAAACATTTTGATCAGATGTGTTCATTGTAGCATAAATAGAAAGATTAGCAGGAATTTTAATAAATTTAAAACTATATTGATTAGAGAAAATTTCGTTTAAGTATTGAATCAAATTAACATTTATAATGCTATATTCACTAGTTCCGTTTTTCCTATCCAACAATTGGAAGATATCACCAAAAATACTAGGTGCATTACCTCTATTAAGTTCCTCAATAACTAGAGCAACCTTCTTATTAGGATTTTTTATAGCCTCGATAAGAGATAAAGTGAATGGACCTGGGTTGAACTTGTACATTACTTTGTCTCCATCAACTATTGGTAAGATTTGGCCAACAAAATCAGTGTTAGAATAATCTTGATAGAATGTTGTTCTAATCACTCGCTCTTTCGTTCCATCATCTTTTAAAGGATAATCGGTTTCAGGTAAAAGTGTATGTTCAACATAATATGATTTACCACATCCAGGAGTACCATAGACAACTAAGTTGGTGCCTTTTTCAGTTAATTCAGTGCATTGATTGAAATCAAATACAGGTGTTTCATTTGTTTCATCGTTCTTGGAAAGCTTATCAATAACAAATGTATAGTCATCGAATAATTCTTTTAATTTATCATTTGGTTCTTTATTATCAAAAAGTGATAAATCATCTATTGAATATTCTTTTTCCAACAATTCTAAAATTTGCTCATCTAAATTATCCAAATCATAATTATACAAAGAAATTTTTACGCTCTTAACTTTTTTAGTTGCCTTATCAAAATTAGGGCGAATATTAATGATAGAATCGCTTTTGTGTATATAATTTGATTTGGAGTAAGCTGAAGCATAGTCACATCTAATAGTACAATCAAGAGTGAAAGAGCCATAATCACGCCACTCAGCATATTTTGATTGAATAGCATCACCTTTACAACCCTTACCACTAGTTTTATCGCCATCCTCAAGTCCGTTATTAATATTCAATTGTTTGACAAACCAAGAAAGAAGATGTTTAAATTTTCGATAATCTAAATTATAGAGAACCGAATCGTCAATATTTGCTAAAAGATGTCTATCATTTTCTGCAAAAAGATCCATAAAAGATGAATATCTAGGGTCTGATTCTTTCACTAATTCAACTAGATATTTGGTCTTCAATTTGTACATAACCATAATATCTCCACTAGCATATTTTCCTTCTGTTGACAAAATTCTTTTAATTCCGTTATCGAATCTTGGGTCAGTTGCCAAAAGTAGTTTTACATTTTCTACATGATGACTATTTTTCCCTTCACAATATATTGTGTCATTATTACCTTTTCCATCAAGAAATTCTTTTAGTATATCCTTTGGATAACTTATTTGTTTATCCACGCATTGATCATCAATTTTTCTTAGATATATCTTCATCTTTCAACACCTCACTCCATTGTTCTGCAATTGCTTTTGCGAATCCTGGAAAAGTCTTGCTTCGCCAAGTTCTTCTTTCTTCAGCTGATTTTGTTTTTGTTAGTCCGTCTGAATACCATTTTGCTAATTTTTTTCCACTACCAAATTCTATGTATTCACCTTTATCAACGATTTTTGTTGGCATTAAAGGTGGTAAATTTTTAAGCCATAAACATGTTTTTTTTGAAGCCGAATCACCAAACATCCAAGGCTGTACAATCTGATCAGGTTTTCGCCATCTTGTGTTCATAATTCCAACTGGATTTTCTATAGCAATTCTTTTTATATTTGCATTAGCTAATGCCATAAAAAAATTAGCACCATCTTCTCTATCTTTAGCCCTAGTTGGGAATTTTGGATGGGGCCTTCTTTGTTCAATCGGTAAATTTTTGTCATCTGGATGATAATACCATTTTGCCCCGCTAACAGCGAGAAATGTGCATGGTGGATGAGCAACCATTAAATCCCACTTTCCTTGTATATAATATTCTTCTCCATTTTGAAGAATACCTCCACCATTTTTGATTACTTGTAAAACATCTTGTTTAAAATGCCATTCGGGGTGACCACCACTACAAGGAAGCAAGTCACAACTATATGCATTAAAACCAAGTTTTCTAAACTCGGAACATACGCGTTGACTTTCTTCACAAGCTATTAAAATATTATATATTCTTTTCATTTGCTTTCCTCCATAAATTTAATCAAGGCTAAAGCTATATGTTTTGCAAATCTCACAGGAACAGCATTTCCAATCATTTTATAGCAATAAGCCATTGAGCCAACAAATTCATAATCATAAGGGAAACTTTGCAATATAGCAGCCTCTCTTACAGTTATTGATCTAGCTTGTTCTAAATCAGGATGAATAAACATCAGTCCATCTTTATATAAATGAGCAACTATGGTTGGAGAAGGTTTATCCCACTCCAAATTTCTATACTTATTGTTTTTAGATTGTTTTCCACTTATCTCATTATAAAACGCAACTTTTTTATCATTGGAAAGAGTATTCATATTATTAGAAATCCATTCTTTAAATACTTGAATATCTCTTTTATTATGATAACGAGCTTCATGTTGTGTAATCACACTAGAAGTATTTAATTCATGTGAGTAATTCCTATTACCTTTTTTATATGGCTCGTTTAGAGGCATTAATTTAGGCAAATCACCTATAGCATCATTTACTGTTAATTTTGGCTTATTACTTTTTTCCGAATCAAGTTTGTCATATAATTTTTCAACATCAATATTTAAAGATTTGTCTACTCCAAATATAATTACTCTATGTCTATCTTGTGGTACTTCAAAATCAACGGCCGAATATATTGATTTTTTCATATCTTTTGGTTTTCTTATTTCATATCCTATGTTTGAAAAAGCTTCGTAAATTCTATCAACCACAAGTTTATCACCGGGTTTAGCACTTAGCATTCCCGGAACATTTTCGAACACAAAAAATTTTGGCCTATAATGATCAACTACTTTTACAAAACTTTCAAATAAGAAATTTCTATAATCAGTCTTCATTGAATCACGGTATCTACCAGCAATAGAGTATGCTTGGCAAGGTGGTCCCCCGATAATGACATCCACTTTTTTTTCATTTAATTGGCCATCAATGCCTTTTTGTATAATTTCTTTGGAATTATCATCAGCATATTCAGCTTTTGTCTCCTCTGACCAATTACCATTAACGAGTTCATCGACCTTTTGAATATCAAATCTAATTACTGATTTTTTAGCCTCCTCTTCAGTGTAATTCCACCTCAAAACCAAATTTTTTCTTAGGGTCTCAACCATTGGTTTTTCCCATTCTACATGGGCTACAAATTCAAATTTTCCGGTTTGAAGAAATCCTTCAGAGAGTCCACCAGCGCCACTAAACAAATCTATTACTCTATATTTTTTCATTTTCATCATCCTTTTTTAATTCAATATTGTTATCAGCGCATAATTCTTCCAATAGATAAATATATCTTTTCGATGGAATTCTTTTCCCATTTTCCCAACGGTTTATAGTAGCAAAATTTACATCCAACTTATTTGCTAATTGTTGTTGTGTTAAATTTAATTTAGCCCTAATAGCTATTATTAATTTCGAATAATCCATGACAGCACCTCTTAAGCATAAAGATTATGACTTATTATAACATTTTATGACCAAATTGTCTATTATTTAGACTTTAGTGAATAACGTTATTTTGAAATCAGAGTTTACTTGTATTGATAATATGAATCTAATAATTATTGAAAGGGGTATCTCTATTAGCAAAATTAGTCACATAGTTGTATATCCATTTCTTTATGAAACGTATCAAAAATCCCTAATCGTGTTAAATCGTGTAAATGTTTAGCACCCCTTTAGCTAATCGTGTAAAAAAGTTAGCACCCTTAATCAAATCGTGTAAATCTATAGTAATCTAACCATCAT
>CAVBGZ010000139.1:0-6764 GCA_963595075.1 Waltera intestinalis | reverse complement strand
ACTACTGATTTTCCTTTAAGGAACTCTCTATAAATGAATCTTACTATCTTAGCTTCTTCCTCGTTTACCTTAAGACCTATCTTTGCATCTTCATGTTTATCGTATCCTAGGAAGTTGCTGTAACCGACCTGCGAATATCCATCAACAGCTTTCTTTTTCTTGCCCCATTTGACATTCTCGGATATGTTCCTTGATTCCTCTTGGGCCATTGAAGCAAGGATAGTAAGCATCAGTTCTCCATTTGAATCAAAGGTGTAAACATTCTGCTCCTCAAAGAAAATCTCCACACCTTTAGATTTAAGTTCTCTGGTAAGGCTGATAGTGTCTAGCGTGTTTCTAGCAAAACGGGATACTGACTTTGTAACAATCAAATCGATAAGTCCTGCTCTAGCATCTGCAATCATCTTATTGAAACCATCTCTATGCTTCAGGTTGGTACCGGATATACCTTTATCAGTGTAAATATCAACAAGCGTCCACTCAGGTCTCTTAGTGATCATATTCTTGTAATAATCAACTTGAGCCTCATAGGAGTTCGCTTGCTCTTCCTGCTCAGTTGACACACGGGCGTATGCTGCAACCCTTCTCTTATTAAGCGAATTGTTGGGAAGCTTAGTTAATGGGTTTATCTTGCTTGGTATAATTCTAACGTTTGCCATTTTGTAACGTCCTTTCTCTAGCTTTGGCTTTCATTTCATCAGTCCAGCTATCCCTTCTAGATGGCATGGTCCAGATAACCTCTTTAGTTGATCCATCAATGAAATGAAATACCAGCCTATTGCCGTTATAAGCATCTATTCTTGCCACATTTTCCTTAAATAAATTTTCATCAAAGATATCAATGTTCAGTGCTTCTGCACACGCTTTTCTCAAAACGTCATCTCTTATATTCTTTGAAGCGCAGTAGGCTTTTCCAAGTTCATCATAAGTTGTGCATGACCATGTATCATAATACTGGGTGGTCTTGTGTTTGTATGGATGCCCGCACTCACCACAGTAGATAAGTCCTGTAAAAGGGTATACCCGTGTTTTTTTTGAAGTAGCTAAACCTTTGGCTTTTTTCTTTCTCAGCTCTTGGGCTTTGTCAAATATCTCCTGACTAATGATTGGCTCATGGTGTTCATCAACAATGTAGAGCGGCTTCTCACCTTTGTTTATCTTAGTCTTCTTTGTGATATGGTTCTCAGTGTAAGTCTTCTGCAGATGAAGAGAACCTGTATAAGTCACGTTTGAGATTATTTTGGCAACAACGGATTTGTTCCAATTATTACCTCCATAAGATTTGATGCCTTCATCCGTCAGAATTCTTGCAATTTTTACAAAGCCATTTCCAGCAAGATACAAATCAAATATCCTTCTTACGAGTTTGGCTTCTTCCGGAACCACAGTATATTCGCCTTTCTCTACCTTGTAGCCAAGAAAGCTATAACCACCATAAGGCTTGCCTTCACTGAAGTTCTTTCTCACTCTCCATAATGTATTCTCGCTGCATTGCCTTGATTCTTCTTGGGCGTATCCTGCAAGTAATGTAATCAAGAACTCACCATTTGATGAAAGCGTGTGAATGTTCTGCTCCTCGAAATAGATGTCGACATTAATAGCCTTCATTTCTCTTATTGTCTTTAAGCAGTCTAGGGTGTTTCTAGCAAACCTTGATAGCGACTTTGTGACGATGACGTCAATCTTCCCTGCCTTAGCATCTTCTATCATTCTGATGAACCCGCTTCTATCTATCTTGGTACCAGTCATTCCCTCATCAGAATAAACTCCTACATACTTCCAGGAATCATGCGATTGGATCATCTTGCTGAAATAGCTGACCTGGCTTGATAAGGAATGTAGCATCGCATCTTTATCGCTTGAGACTCTTGCATAAGCAGCAACTCTCACCACCTTTGGCATCTGTTTTGCTTTAGCTATAATTTTAATTTCTGCCATTTTATTGTTCCTCCTTTTGTATCATATTAGTCACTCTAAAAGAGGAATTTATCAAGTCATTTGCACGATATAAACTGGTCTTATCAAGATCATATTTTTCAGCTATTTTTGCTTCTATTTTAAGATAATCGTCCTGTGTTATTATTCCTTTAGAAAGCATGCTCTTGGCTTGAGTGATGACATTCAAATAATTAATTTCATTTTGATTCATTGTCTCCACCACCTTTTCTAAACCTATCAAAGCAGCTCCTAGAGCAGAACTTTCTCTTTAGGCTTTTGTATGAGTAGAACTTCTTATGGCAGCATAAACACTCTACCTCATAGGTCGTTACTATCGGCTTGACTTTATTTTGGATTCTTCTGTACTTGTACCTGCACTTATTACAGCAAAAGGTTTTTAATCTAACGCCAGCAGGTTGCACAAATTTCTTGCCACAGCATTTGCAAACAGAATAACCATTTAACGATTTTATGAATGAGCTGATGGTGCTCTTAGAAAGCTCGAGTTCTTTAGCTATACTCCCATAGCCATATCCAGCATCTTTCAATTCGATTATTCTTTTCTTTTCAAAATCATTCATTGAACTTTCCTCCTACGCTATATGGAGAAAAATCGTGCTTTTTGAGGTCCCTATTTTTGAAACTTCTCATATTTTTTCTGTATTTGCTTGAATGATTTTTGAATTTGCTTGTAATCAACACCTTCCATGCGAGCGATTTCTCTATCAGAGATTCCAGGATTATCCATCCTTATCTGAAGCCTTCTTCTTTGGGTATCAGTAAGAGTCGCCATGAAAGCATCAACTGTTCTTTGCTCTTCTTCACGTTCACATAGTTCAGCAGGTGATGGGCTTGGATCAGCAAACCACTCGCCTTCATATTCTAAAGAACCAGTACGAACCTTTACCCAGTAACGATATTTTCTATCATCATTTTCTTCGATGCGTTCCTGCTCGACGTACCATTCACCGAACTTGTCATCAACTTCTACTTCTTGAGTGACATTGCTACTGCTGTCTTTCAGCTTAATCAACATAATAAAAAACCTCCAAATTGTTAATTCCAAAATGGAGGTATTCCTGCTTCCTAGCTGTCTGTTTCAGGCTATGCAAAAGAAAGGTGGTTTATAAGTCCATCTTGGTTTTGCAGCCTTCCGATTGCGACAGTTGGTCTGCTGTTATATATGCACCTACGCAATATCTAGATTTAGGTGCTAAAGGTTTAAAGGAATAGCTAGTTCCTTAAGTCTTTGCAAAGATTATTTAGCGTTCGCTTAATTACTTTCGCCTTCGCCATGCTGATTAATTGTAATTTTTACTACTATGTGATATACTTTTATTTAACATATCAGCAAACTTTGTAATCTTTGCTTTTGACACAATCATTTTACTTTTAAAGGGGTATATAAGTCTTGGCAGCAAAGTTGCAGCATTTTTGCAGTAATTTTTCATCAAAGAATAGGAGCTGAAATTATGGATAAATTGAACATAGCTGAATTCATAACAATTACAAAAAAAGGTCTTGTCTCTATGTCTGGACAAGGCCCTTGTGGTATTGCGTTTATGGATGCTATAGGAGCACTGCTAACTCCACAGATACTTTATGATGATACTAAAATTTCAAGATTGGTAAAACATACCTGCGATGCTCCTAATGAAATGGTAAAAGCATGCTCAAGCAATGATTTTGTTAAAATGGTCATCAATGAAATTAAGAGAACCATTGAAAAAGATTTTAATAAAAACACTATTGATAATGTGTGCTTAATACTCATGAATTTGGCTCAAAGCGATCCTAATCTAGCTGATAAATATAAACAAGAAATCAAAACAGCTTACGACTCTAAAGACTGGAGTGTTTTTCTTGGGGTAACTTTAATTCACACTATCTCAATGTCAAATACAAACGAAAACAAACAACCTGCTACGAATGACTTTCCTTATTTATCTGAAGTGAACGGCCATTGCCCTTTATGTTCATCTAATCTTTATAAAAATTCTAGAGGAAAGACTGTGCCATACTATGAAATAACGAAAATCATATCAAGAGAAATGGATGATGAAACTAAGCAAGAATTAAATGCCATTTATCCAATTCCAGAAGATTCAATGATAGATAGTTCAGACAATACGATTGCATTATGCCTTAATTGCTATAGCGATTACCACGCTGATCCAACTCCCGAAAAATATAAGCTGCTTTATGAGAAGAAAAGAGATATCAAAAGGGAGCGTGAAGTTGAGAATGACTTAAATGAAATTAATGTTGAGGATGAACTTTACGATATTATATGTGCATTGGGCGAATTAACAAAAGATGATGATGCCGGTCTCGTTCCACTTGATCCGAAAGAGATCAAAGAAAAAATACCTGATGACTTAACATTGAAAGATGATGTCACTAGGTATGTTCTAAAATATTATAAGTACATAGAAAATAAGTTCTCGGATATTGATTCTTCTGGAACTAGTAGGTTTAAGGTCATTGCTTATCAAGTTGGGCAGGCTTTTGAAAAGCTCAACGAAAGAGGCGACATGACACAAAAAGAAATCTTCAATACTCTATCAAAATGGGTTGCTGAGCAGATCAATTACCCATTAAACAAAATATCTGTTGTAAATATTATTGTGGCTTTTTTCGTCCAGAACTGTGAGGTGTTCCATGCGATTTCCAAGTAAAGTAACTACATTTAATGAGAGCATTCTTCCTAAGTTTCCTATTGTGTTAAATGAACTTAAGAAGGAAGATCTGAAGCCAGAAGATTTATTCAGAAGGCTAAAAAGAAATTTGAGAAGCTTAAAAGAATATGTGGAGATTCTAGATGCTTTATACGCTCTAGGAGAAATAGAAATTATTGATAGGGAGGTTCTTCACTATGTTAAAAAGTATTAGTTGCGATAAATTTATTGAGCTAGGTCAGTCAAGAGGACCTATTGAATTTCATGATGGATTAAACACCATCTTAGGAACTTCTAATGGAACCAACTCAATTGGTAAGTCCACTTTGTTAATGATTATCGATTTCGTTTTTGGCGGCAAAGATTACTACACAAAGAAAACGAAAGACGTCATCGAGAACGTAGGCAATCATACAATTAACTTTGAATTCCTATTCGATAACGAAAGTTACTACTTCTCTAGATCCACCGATAATCCGACATTTGTGAACATGTGCGATGAAAATTACAACGTGCAAAAAACGATTACTCTAGAGGCATACTGCGCAGGAATTGCTAACAAATATGGTCTTTCTGCCTACGATATCTCCCTGCGAGAGGCTGTTGGTCGATTCTTCAGGATTTACCATAAAGACACGACAAATGAAGAAACACCTTTAAGGGCTGCTGTGCAAGAAAGTGTTAACGCTGGTATTGTGGCACTCTTAAAGCTATTTAATCAATATGGACAAATCGAAGCTCAGTCAAAGATTAAAGATGCTGCCAAAGACGAAGAAAGCACATTCAATAAAGCTAAAAGATACAATCAAATAAAATCTGCAAATTCAAAATTAGAATATGAATCAAATGAGAAACTGCTTAAGCAACTTGAAGATCAAATAGAAAAATTATCAAATGAAACAGAAAGTGGTTTAACAGAACTCGATGCCGTTCAAGCACAGGAACTTGCTGAAATCAAAAATGAATTAAGCCCCTTAAGAAGGCAAAGAACTCAGCTTCTTTCTCAAATCGAGGGAATGCAAGAAGATAGAAATTCATCAAAAAAGAACTTCAAGCACGATTATGATTGTTTAAAAGAATTCTTTCCTAACGCAAATTATAAAGAGTTAAAGGATGTAGAAAACTTCCATATCAAGCTAACTGAGATTCTTAAAAAAGAGTATAAAGAAAACATTGAAAATTTGCAGTTGCTACTTGATATTGTAAATAAAAAGATAAATGAATATGAATCAAAAGCAAAGGAGATTAAAACTGCTCCTAATGTATCAAAAGCCATACTTATTAAATTTGCCGACTTAACCAAGCAGGTAGAAGTTTTAAAGGAGGCCAATAAAAATTATTTGGAAGGCGAAAGGCTGAAAACTGTATTCAGACAAGAAAAAGCAAAATATGAGGAAATCGTGGCCGATGCTACTGCACAGGTTCAATCAACAATCAATGCATTAATGAAGGAACTTAATGATAGAGTTTATCAAGGGAGAAAGACCTCTCCAACACTTGAAATTTCTGATTCAAGCCATTACAGCTTCTACACACCAAACGACAGTGGCACTGGCTCTCAATGCAGAGGATTGATTATTTTTGATTTAGCTGTTTTGAATAATACACCTCTACCAGCAATAGTTCATGACTCAATCATCTTAAAGAACATTGAGGATTATGCACTTAACAAATTGATGGAATTATACGCTTCTTCTCCTAAGCAGGTATTCATTGCCTTTGATAGAGATGAAACCTATGGAGATAAAATGAAGCAGATATTAAATGATACAGCAGTCATAAAACTTTCATCTGGTGGGCATGAGCTGTTTGGCAAATCTTGGAACGAAATAGAGACGGAGGATTAAAATGCATCTTTCATATAATAAGCTATGGAAGCTCCTGATAGACAAAAAGCTCAACAAAAAGGAATTATCCGAAATAAGCGGCGTCAGTTTAACTTCAATAGCAAAATTAAAAAAAGGTGCTAATGTTAACACCGATATTCTACTCAAAATTTGCATAGCACTCAATTGTGATATTGCTGATATTGTTGAAGTAGTAAAAGATTAAAAAAATAGCGACTCAACTCTATTAAGAGCTGGGCCGCTTTTGTTTTAAGTATAGTTAATTCTTTAAATTCTTTTCTAAATGCCTTTTTACATATTC
>CAVBGZ010000138.1:3728-6849 GCA_963595075.1 Waltera intestinalis | reverse complement strand
ATTTGAACACGTTGGATATAGGCAATATGTGGATCAAGCTGTTTGAAATGCGTTTTCGCAGTCTTCTGTACAAACTCACTATCAATAATGACCTTATGTCCCCTGTGCTTTTCATCTAGATAGTCCAGGTTCATCCATTTATAGAGCCAAATCAATTGATTTATGATTCCTTGAGTCACATTATATAAGGCTTCACTAAGTTCAGGAGTCCATTCTACGATATCATCAAACCATTGCCATCGAAACAACATCTTGGTAAGCTTATCGAAATAATCTCTTTGTTCAATGTATTTATCTGCTGCAATAAGATCGCCTGAACGTCTGGCATTTCTTAGTCCCGCAAACAACATATGATACGCATCATCCGTGCCAATAACACTTAATGCCACTTTTGTTCGATTTACGATTGATAATAGTCCTTCAAAGCTGTTTTCTTTGTTTTTATCGAAATCGATTAATTGAATTTCATCCAGAATGATTGTTCCTATAGAAAACTTCTCGATAAGTTCACATACTTTTAATTGTTTAGCACCTAGACTTCTACATTTTAGAATCATCTTTTCATAAACGGGCTCAGGGTAATCAAACAGGAAGTCAATCGCCTCTCCTATTTGTTGATAAAGGGATTGGAAATTACTGTTGGGCACACAAGAAATGATTAAATAAGTAATCTGTGGTATACGAATATGTGGCTCTGGATGATGAATAATCAATTGAGGAATATTATCGGTCAATTGTTTAATAGATGATGACTTTCCACATCCTGAATATCCTAATAACGAGAAGCCGGATGGAGCACTGTCTCCTATATTGCCCTTTGTTTTAACCGTTGTCTTTTCATTCTGTGAATCGTACCAACAATACGGTTTACGTAACGCATATGAGCTTACAATGGCATCATAATTCACGAATTCCAGCTGTTTATGGAAGGATAATGGAAATCTTAAGCTTTTAAGACCGATAATCATTGCCTTCTTTTCTAGTGTGGACATACCTTTAAGCTTATCTCTATCTACTTGAGGAATAGGCTTAAAATAAGCATTCGTAATTAATTGCCCATCTCTAGGCAAAGGAAGTGCTTCTATAAAAGGATTGCCATTAAACTCAATATTTGGATTTTTTATGTATTTGGCATCAACAGGACCACACTGCATGCATTCTTCAGGAGAATATTGATTCTTATTGTCATTTATATTGTCTACATAATCATAGTTCCATTTATATTCTTTCATACTTAATATATCCTTTCTTTTTAATCAATCATGCTATATAACAAGTCTTCAAAAGAAGATTCTTCAATTTCTTTAAAATGATGTTCAGAAACAACAACAGTTTCTTCATTATCATCGTTTACTGGTTCGGTATTTTGTCCTATCAAACGATCCTGAATGGTATTTGAAGATAAATTATTGTTCGATTCTTCTCGTCGATTCTTACGAATATCAGTCGTTTTAATACTAACTTCGTTATTTGAATTGTTGGTTAGTCGCTCAGCATTATCAATAGTAGCTTCTAAACTGATACGTCTTGCGACACGTATTTCCTGATCACGTTGAACGTTGCTTGAAATCAACTCTTGTTTCTTGTTTTTGTACTCTTCGTACATACGCAAAGTCATTCCATCATATTCATCGTTACCATTACGCATCTTATTAAGATATGTTTCGATAATTTTATCGTCTTTAATAAACCATAATGAACCAACATTTCTTTCATCAAGCCTACACTCAATAGATTTGGTCTTGTTACCTAATGAATTCATCATTTCAAATAGCCATGGATCATTTGACGTATAATAGAGTCCATTCCAGAAAAGACCTTTTCTTGAAAGCTTAGCCTTCACTTTCTTACGAATAATGAATTCAAATTGTTTTGGATTCACAATAGGTCTAGGAGAACCATATTTTTTACATCCATAATTCCAAATCTCTATCGGATTCGGTGTAATGCCTTCTTTAATCATATCTTTTGTCATTGGATATTCTTTTAGTGTAAGCATATTATGTGCAAGAACCTGATTAATTACGAACATCCAAATGTCATTGATTGTTAGAATGGCTTTCTTATTATGGTTTGAATCATGTCTTTTCGTAATCAATCCCTTATTTTCAACCAACTCGTTCTGAACACTGTGAAACTGGTGGAATAATTGTTCAACCTGCCCTTTCATAGAACCCATAGCAGGTGGTTCTAGTTCTAGAGTTAATCCTAATTCATTGAAGATACGCTTTGCTTCTTTTGAACGATACTCTGAACCACGATCAGAACGAACTCTATTTGGAATGATATTGATGTCCCAAATACCATCTTTTAAATGAATTCCAAATCGCTTACAGAATTCCCTTTTATCTTCTGCCAAGTTAATAAGACAGTTTGTTAAACCTAGTACTGAGTTGTTTTCAAATGATACAGATACGGCAAGGATATAGCGCGAATAAACATCAATCATACAATGAACAATAGGACGACCAATCACTTGATTATGGTCTAATTCACTAACTAATGTTACATCCATTTCAACCTCATCAATTTCAACGACGTCTCCAGGACCTTGTACATTATATAAATTGTCTGAAGTAAGAGCCCTCTTATTGTTGCGAAATTCCCTTGAGGATGTTCTACTTATTTCACGTTGTTTGATAGTGGTATTCTTTTGAATGTAATATCTCATTTGTGCCAATGTGGGTCTTTTATCCAAAGGCAATAACTGATACATTGTAACGACAGTTCCATCTTCATCATTTTGTATAATCTCAGTAAAATAAGTAGCACACATCCAATCATAAGTATTTTGATAGGACGTTTGGCGACCGGATAAATAGTGCTTTATAGCTGCATCAAATATTTCTTTGAGACTATCGTCCATTGAAAGACCAACTTTGCCTAATCTATTTGGCTTACCAGTTTTTTTAGTATATATAATATCATCCTTTTTAAAAGTCCCTGTCATAGGTCTTAAGTAATATGTATCCATACCGTGATATAAATACTTTTTAACGATATAAAGTATTGTTCTTGGCTTTATTTGATACCGATTCGCAAGTTCAACAATCAAAGGCTTATGCTTTCTGGAAGTCAATTCAAAATAACAAGGACCATATGCTTTTGAAATGTCGTTAAT
>CAVBGZ010000138.1:0-3718 GCA_963595075.1 Waltera intestinalis | reverse complement strand
TCGGTAAAATAAGTAGCACACATCCAATCATAGGTATTTTGATAGGACGTTTTACGACCGGATAAATAATGTTTGACTGCAGCATCAAAAATCTCTCGCAAAGAATCATCTAAAGCAGTACCAATAGCGCCTAGTTTATTAGGTCTTCCACCCTTCTTTATATAGTTTCTAGTACCTCGAGTATATATACCACGCATGGATTGTAGATAATAAGGATCTAAGCCATTCTGTAAATATATTCTTACTACTTGAAGAACAGCTCTAGGTTTTAAATTGTATTTATCTGCTAAATTGGCTATCGTTGGTTTGCTTTTCTTTGAAGCAAAGTCGAAATAACATGGTCCATATTCCTTATCGATTTCTTTTACAATTTCACTGTTTCTTAAATAAAGAGATTTGTTATCTTCACTTAATGACTCTGGATCAAACTGTTTAAATTCCGGCTCAATCAAAACATACTCTTTACTTTTACACCGATTAATAACATCTATAGCATTAAATTCATTCACAACAAATTTATTACAACGATCTGTAATCAATACGGCTACAATATAATCATTTTCTTTATAAATCACTCTATACTCAGCATCTTCTTTTATAATTCGGATAATCGTTCCTACTTTAATAATCATTTCGTTTTCGTTCATATATCTACTCTCCTATTCTTTATTGCAACACGTTTCTATACTGTTCTAATAAATACGGTATATTCAGTAGTTCAGATTCCATATCAACTTTGATTTTCTTTGTGGCGATCAAATGCTTTAACAAAGAAGCTTTATCGTGTACTTTATTTGCATCATAATAAACGGAAACAATACGTATGTTTTCAGCTAGTGTTACGTTCATTTCATTCTTATAAACGATTTCATATGGAACATTTCTAAACTGTTGCCAGTAAATCTTTTCAACTGCCAGCTTTTGTTTGGTTCGCTTCTTTTCAAGTACCTTTTTAGAAGTCTTAACACTGAAAACTTTCTCAGAACCATCCTTATATGTTATGTAAAAATCCGATGTCATATATGTGTGTCTATCGTGAGGATGTTTAATCCTGAAATCATCACATATGCTGAGAGTTGTTTCTAAATCCAATGGATATTGTTCACGAATATCTTCGACGAAATCATCCCATCTTAGGATGTGCCAGAAATAAGATTCAGCCTGTGACAATAGTTCAACCGTTCTTCCGGTCTTCCAATCGATTGGATTTGAGCAAGTACCACAACTGCTGACTTCCCTAGCTTCAATCCATGGCTTATAAGTAGCACCGAAACCTTGTCCACGACCTTCTTTTAATTTTGCTTTATTTGATAATTGATTTGACATAATATATACCTCTTTCTAATACATATCTAATTCTCTGTGACGTCTGCTTTGTGCAGCACGACGCATACGATCAAAATCACCTGATGCAAGTCTTTCTTCTTTCATTAAACGCATCGCTAGTTCTAAATTCTTTCTCTTGAGTAGATAAAGATAACGATCATAATCCTTAAAAAGATTGGCTAAAATATAATGCTTTTCAATACTTTCGAATCTTGTATATCGATTGCCATCTTTTAACATGAAAGCCTTTAATTTATCAGGAATATCATTGAATCGTTCAGGTAATACAAAAAGTTTATTGATATCGTCATAAGATAAGCCTTTTGCGTTTAACTGTGCATTGATTTGATACCGAACCACCCTGTTAAAGTAAAGATTTGGATACTGGCATAAACAACTTAATCTACGTTCTTCGTCGGTGTCATAATCACCGATAATTGGAACGAGTGTTGTATTTGGATCGAACTGGTCCATGAACTTGTTGGATTTAATAGTGGAAAGATTGGAATAATGCTTCCAGCAGGTAAACGTTCCAATATACTGATGTTGCATATGATGATAGAAGAAGCCTTTGCTTTCCAATTCTTCTTTCATACATAACGGACATACCCTGTTTTGTTTGGGGAATCTTTTACCGGCTAAAAATCGAATTCTTTCATATCGCTTAACATAATCGTCTATTTCAGCCTTTATATCTGAATCAAAGAAACACCTTTGGATAAATTCATATAAATGACTTTCTAGATCCACGTTATGATTATTGATGCTTTTAAGAATGTTCAACGATAAGAACATGTTATAAACATCTTCATACCCATTCGCAACTGCAAGCCTATGCATCCAGCTTACTGGTGTTTCATCTGTTTCAGGCGGAAATTGAATCGGTAACATAACCCCTACCTCCTTTATTGATAAACCTGTATTTTGTTTTAAATGTCATACTTGAAACCTCCTTCGTTGTCTTTTTTGACAAGCCAATGATATACCCAAAATGCATAAAAATCGTTCTGCCGCAAAAAAATGTATGTATAATGCTATACTTATACTTGAAAAAAGCTCTCAGAAGGCGTGGAGGAAACAATTATGCCAGCAAGAAACAATAATCGTATTGAAATTGAAAAGTTAGATGGACTGGAATTCAAATCCTATAAGATAGAGTCGGATCAAATACGAATTGAAGCCGTACAGACAGAAAGCCATCTAAGGAACGCTTGTCCTACAGAAAACTGTAATGGTGTTTTAACGACGCATGGCGTTGTTAAATCTACTTATGAAGATATTTCAATGGATGGTAAAAGAGTCTTTATTGATGCGTATTTGAATCGTTATTACTGCCCCGTCTGTGGTTCAACCTTCGAATTTAAACCGGATTCCATCTCAAGAGATACTTCAAATAATCATCGTTTCACAAACCGATATATAGACTGGATCGAATTCCTCTGTGCTAAATACGGTGTAAATTATGTTTCAGAGCTTTTAGACTTAAAGCCACGAAGACTCTATTACATTCAGTCAACCTATCAGGAAACAAAAGAATCCTTATTGATAGATGTTCGTGGTGTATTCGTTTTGAAATCCAGACGAGAAAAAAAGACCATCTTTCTCTTGATTGATATGAGAACAAAAGGTCTGTTTGATTATGTATATGATGCGAAAGATGTTATTAAGGTCATGAAAAGACTGAAAGATGGATGTTTATCGGGTGAGCATGTTTCAGCTGTTATTCCTGCAACCTTTAAATATTCAGATGAATTAATCGAACTTTTAGGCGAAGAATATGTGTCGTATGATTACAGGAGCATAAGAAGTTTAATTTCTCTTCACTGTTTCCAGGCTTATAAGGCTCAAATGAGAGAAGACAAACAAATTTTCGAGCCTTCAATTGAAGAACAGGAAGTCCTCTTCTGTAGTCGTTCATCTGCTCTTACAGACGAACAAATGAAAGCATTAAATCACTTATTAGAACATAACGAGACATTCCATTTATACTACTATCTTCAAAGCCATCAAAATGGATTCGTTGAAGTTAATAAGATCAATTTCAAGAAGAGAAAGACTTCCCTGCCATTAAAGAAGCTTGACGAAAAGATTGACAAGATCAACAACAATTTTACCGAATATAGCCAGGAAGCAATACTGGACGAAATACAAGATGATGTTTGGAACGGACTTAAGGAGAATTACAGAAAAGAATGGATTATTTTAAAGAACAGTGATAAGAAGTTCTTATTAGACAAGTTCATTGATTTTGATAAGAGTCTGATCAAAAAATAACGACTTTCACTAATCAAAAAAGTGTATAATTGTTTGTGATAAAGCTGAATGAAAAAAGGCTTTATTTACAAGCAGGAGAACCTCTGCCCTTTATCTGGCGGAGGGGCTCCTGTTTTTT
>CAVBGZ010000137.1:0-6891 GCA_963595075.1 Waltera intestinalis | reverse complement strand
GGGGGGGGTTAATCTAACCATAGAGAGATAAGGGAAATGTTAGAAGAATTAAGACGGTTGGTTGGATGTGTAAATATTTCTGATTTGAGATATGGACGCTATTTGGATGAAGCAAGAGACTTTTTCAAGAATATGGATTATTCTGAGTTTAAAGTGAATGATGTGATGGATACTTTCCATTATATACATCCAAACACAGATCATATTTGTACGATTGAACAGATGATTACATATATTGATGGCACTAGTGATTAGTGTCATTTTTGTTTGTGAAAATAATAATTAGATTCATTGAATTTGAAACGTGATAATGGTATATTAAATACGATTGATGGAGGAAAACAAATATGACAAAAAGACCAGTAGTATTGGTTGTTATGGATGGTATTGGAATCCGCGAAGACAAGACAAATAATGCGGTTGCACTCGCAAACAAGCCAACACTCGATAAATTATGGGCAGAATGTCCACACACACAATTAAAAGCACATGGATTGGCAGTAGGACTTCCTACAGATTCAGATATGGGAAACTCTGAAGTTGGACATAACGCTTTAGGGTGTGGACAAATCTATTCTCAAGGAGCTAAATTAGTTAATGAAAATATTGAATCTGGTGAAATCTTTAATTCAAAAACTTGGAAAGATTTAGTAGATAATGCCAAAGATTCAAAAATGCACTTTATTGGACTTTTAAGTGATGGAAATGTTCACTCAAATATTTCTCATTTAGAAGCATTAATTAAAGAAGCAAAGGCTGAAGGTATTAAAGAAGTTCGTGTACATGCTTTATTAGATGGTCGTGATGTTCCTGCAACAAGTGCATTGACATATGTAGATCAAATTGAAAAATGTATGGCCGATTTAAACGATGATAACTTCCATGCATGCATTGCCAGTGGTGGTGGACGTATGCAAATTACTATGGACCGTTATGAAGCAGACTGGTCTATGGTTGAACGTGGATGGAAAATCCATGTTATGGGTGAAGGAAGACAATTTGAAAGTGCAACACAAGCCATTGAAACATATCGAGAAGAATCTGGTGTTGTAGACCAAGATTTACCTGGATTTGTTGTAGCTAAAGATGGTCAACCTGTTGGAACAATTGATGATGGCGATAGCGTTATCTTATTTAACTTCCGTGGTGACCGTGCTCAAGAAATCTCTTTAGCATTTGATGGAGATGAAACATTTGATAAATTTGATCGTGTTAAAGTTCCAAATGTTAAATTTGCGGGTATGTTACAATATGATGCAGACTTACAAATTCCAAAGAACTATTTAACAGAACCACCAAAAATTAAATATACATTGACTGAAGAATTGTGTAAACATGGTATTCGTGAATATGCGATTAGTGAAACACAAAAATATGGTCACGTAACATATTTCTGGAATGGTAACCGTTCTGAAAAATTTGATGAAAGCTTAGAAACATATGTAGAAATTCCTAGTGATGTTGTTCCATTTGAACAAAGACCTTGGATGAAGGCTGCTGAAATCACAGATCAATTATGTGAAGCGATTGAAAGTGGAAACTATGATTTCTTACGTACTAACTATCCAAATGGAGATATGGTTGGACATACAGGAAGTTTACCAGCAACAATTATTGGTGTTGAATCTGTAGACTTAGAACTTGCACGTGTCATTGAATCATGTGACAAGGTTGGTGCTGTATTAATGATTATGGCTGACCACGGAAATGCCGATGATGAAAGCAAAACAAGCCATACTTTAGCACCAGTACCATTTATTATTTATGGAGCAGATGTGAAAGTTAAACAAGAAGGCGATTTAGGATTGTCAAATGTTGCAGCAACTGTAGCTGATTTATTAGGCGTTGAACCAAATGAACATTGGAATCCAACTTTAATTGAAAAATAAAGAATTTAAAAAAGGGTTAAGAAAATTTTACTTAATCCTTTTTCTTATTCATGATATCATTTTAATAGCGAGGTGTTGGGTATGGATCGAGTATTAATCGTTGAAGATGATGAAAATATCCGTCAGCTTTTAAAGCTTACATTAGCAAGCTTTAATTATGAGCTAGTAGATTTTGAAAATGGAATGGATGCCTATAATTATTTAAAGGAACATAAAGTCAATTTAGCAATTCTAGATTTGATGTTACCAGGTATGAATGGGTATGACATTTTAAAATATATTCGTCAAGAATCAAAAGATAAAGATTTACCAGTTATTATTTTAAGCGCTAAAGATAAAGAATTAGATAAAATTATGGGCCTTGATTTAGGGGCCGATGATTATTTGACAAAACCATTTAGCGTTTTAGAACTGGCTGCACGTATACGATCTTTATTGAGACGTTCTAAAAAAGATGAAAAAATTATTCAAATGAATGATTTGTGCATTGATCTAGATAAACGTACTGTAAAAATTCATGATGAAATCATTGAGCTTACATATAAAGAGTTTGAATTGTTGAAATATTTGACAAAAAATGAAGGAAGAGCTATTCCTAGGGAAGAATTAATCAATCAGATTTGGGGCTATGACTTTATTGGCGAAAGTCGAACATTGGATGTACACATCAATTCTTTACGAAAAAAATTAGGAAGTGAATATTCTTCTTGTATCCAATCCGTTCGACAAGTTGGATATCGATATATAGCGGGTGATCACAATGCGTAAGAAAATCATCCGCTCTTTTTTGATTACATTTTTATTCTCGTTTTTGTTGGGGTTTGGACTCTTGTATGCAAGTCTCTACAACAAGGCTATTAATCAAGATCGTTCTTATTTATTTCGAACAACCAATTTAGTAAAACAACTCAGTATTGATGAATTAGATGAAATTAAATTAGGAAAAATATTAAAAAGTGAAGATACTCGTATCACGATTATCAAGAAGAATGGAAAAGTATTATACGATAACTATAAAAAAGACATTACAGAAAAACATCTTCAAAGAGAAGAAGTTAAACAGGCATTAGAATCTGGTACGGGTAGTTCCATAAGATATTCGGATACAATGAAACGTTCTTATCTTTATGTAGCTGATTATGAAGAAAACAATCAAACAATTATTCGATTGGCTATGCCTTTTGATGGAATATCTCAATCTTTTTCCCTATTGTTAGCTCCTTTTTTCTTTAGTACATGTATTTCATTTTTAGTCGTATTTTTATTGTCAAAAAGAATGGCCCGTCAAATTATGATGCCATTTCAAAAAATAACAGATACAATCAACAATACGGATATTAGTAAAGATACTCTTACTTTCGAAGATTATGACTATCCAGAACTGGCACAGATCACAACTTCATTAACACAGATGTCTAAACAAAACCAGAAAAATATGGCTCGTCTTAAAAAAGAAAAGAGAGTGCGACAAGAATTCTTTTCTAATGCCTCTCATGAATTAAAAACACCATTGACATCGATTCGAGGCTATACTGAATTATTGCGTTCAGGAGCTATCCAAGATAAAGAACAAATAGATACTTGCCTTGATTGTGTTTTAAAAGAAAGTGATCATATGACACAGCTCATTAATGATATTTTAATGATTTCCAAATTAGAAACCGAAAAAATGCAAGTAACCTATACACATATTGCGGTAAAACAACTTTTAGAAACGGTCGTATCCAGTGTGAAACCACAATGTGATGATTTAGGATTAAAAGTATTTGTGGATGCAGCCGATTTCTATGTTTATGCAAGTCTAGATCATATACGAGCTATTTTCTATAATTTGATATCGAATGCCGTTAAATACAATAAAGAAAATGGATATATTGAAATCGTATTAAAGAAAGATCAAAAAAACCTCTATTTTAGCGTTGCCGATACCGGAATAGGTATTGCACAAAAGGATCAGGAAAGAGTGTTCCAAAGATTTTATCGAGTGGATAAACAAAGAAGTAAAACAATACCAGGAACAGGACTAGGATTGTCTATTGTAAAACATGCGGTGCAATATTATAAAGGAAGTTTACATATGACTTCAAAAGAAAATATCGGAACTAAAATAACAATTGAATTACCGATTGCCGTAGAAGAAGCCCCAGAAAATTAATCTCTGGGGCTTTCTAAATATCCTTGGTCAGATTTTAAAATTTGAGTGGCACACACAAATAAGATTGTTACACGGATTAAATCGATAATCACAAATAAAATAAAGACACGAAGAGCATATTCGCCACCTTTATATGTATCAATCATTGTAGGTACATAAAGAATCATTCTAAGAATTTCTCCAGCCATACATCCGACAACAATTTTCTTTAAGAAACGATGCGAATAGTATAAGAAGAAGATTGCGATTGTCCAAATAAAGGTAGAAAAGATACAAAATATGAATATTTGTTTTGTAGCAAACACCTTTTGCATATCCATACTTTCAAAGAGATTTGCGAATATCTGACAAAAGATTGGAAATATCATTAAGCTTGCGTATACGACGATTCCTAGACGAACTGCAAATTGTGGATAGGTCAAAGGTGCTTTATAGATTACTTCATCTTCTTCATCACTTTCTTCAAACTTATCGGCATATTTTGTAGCTTTATTATAATCTTCGCCACTTGTCTCTTTTTCGACCCAATCATCATCTTCGCTTTCTAATTCAATGGTATGATCAAAAAATACGATGGCCCAACGATCATTCTTTAGATATCCACCAATTTGAAGTAGAAAAACGATTTTTATGAGCATACAAGCAATCAGAGCAAAGAAAGGAAGAATGGAACTTAAATCCTTCATTAAATAAGAAATGGGAAAGTAGATGATTCCAACGCAAATGAGTACATCAAACCAATAAAGGAAACGAAACCATTTGTTTCCTTGTAGTAAGAGCGCAAAGGTCATGCCAAATAATAAAAGCTGAAAACCACCTATTTCAACAAGTAAGGTATTAAAGCTATTGCTTGTGATTTTTAAAAGATCAATGGAATGAAATAGATAATAAATAACGCCAAAATAAACACACAGTAAAATGTAATCTATAATTAAGTGAATGAACACTTTTCGCTTTGATTTTTGAAATAAAATAAGATTTTGTTCTTGTTTTGTATACATAAAAAGCTCACTTTCTGAAAATATTATAGCATATCTTAAAATTGCCTTGTATACTTAAAAGAGATGGGAGGATATCAATGTGGAACTAAGAACAGTAAAAATTGAGCGCGTTGTAAAACAAGAAAATTTAGCTTGTACAATGAAAAGTGGATCGCTAGAAGTATTGGCTACGCCGCAAATGATTGCGTGGATGGAAGAGGCAGCTTGTGCTTGTTTAGAGTTAGAAGAAGGGAAAACAAGTGTAGGTATCAAAATGAGTGTGTCTCATGATATGGCAAGTCCATTAGGGGCAACGATTGAAATTGAGGCAAAAATGATCAATGTAGAAGGTCGTAAAATTGATTTTGAAGTTGAAGCTTGGCAAGATGGTAAATCCATTGGTAAAGGAACACATAGTCGCTTTGTAGTGGATGCAGAAAAATTCTTGGCAAAAACATATAAAAAATAGGACAGGTTATCGAAATCTGTCCTTTAATTTTAGAATAGAATCCATAAAGAAAGCTCCACAAGAATCTATACAAACATCTCGTATCTGTGGACTACGATCATCTACGAAGGATTGATGGAATTCATCGCTAATCGCATAGAGTATACATATACAAAGGCTATATATAAAACAATGTTTGCATCCATAACTTTTTAACATTTGATAGGAATTAAAACCTAATAGGGCATAAATGGTAAAGTGAGCCATTTTTCGAATCACAAACATGGAAAAAGGTAAAAAGTTTTGAAACCATCCACTCGTTAAATTTGACTGATCTCCATTTTGACTTGAAAAATAGAAAATCAAACCCATATTAAAAAGCGTAAGGAACGTATAAATAATCTTCTTTTTCACGTTTACTCTCCTAATTGAATGGATAATGCATATCTCGCTTTTTGATAGTCTTCCTCTTTAAAATAGTTATGAACATAAATAAAGCGGTAATGGAAAACACTCGACATATCAAAATCATCTAAAATTAAGTAAGCTTTAATTTTATTCTTATCAATATAAGATTGAATCGCATCCATACGAGGAGAAATTTTTTGCGTGACCCCCTGAATATATTGGCCTAAATCAAAAATAGAAAACATAGTCTTTAATTCTTCTAGTGAATATATGATTCGCCAAGAACTTGTAATGATGATGTTCACATCAAATTCTTCAATAAGTTTATGAATATAAGCAATACTTTCTGGATGAAAATTATAATATATTTGATTTACAAGATACATATTGAGTTGAGCAATTTTAGGATTGTTTTTTTCTTTCGCAACTTTCTCTGGTAAAGAATAATCGATTCTATATTGAGCTTGTTGGCAACTTGGATTGATGACTCCATCAATGTCTAAAAAAATACACGGTTTCATAGAATCCCTCCATATGGATAGTTTAGCTCAAAATTGTACTCAAGTGCAAATGTTGTTATAATGAAGCAAAGCGTTAAGGAGTGATCGTCATGGTAGAAAAAATTGTATTGGTAACAGGAATGTCTGGTGCTGGTAAGTCAAGTGCTATGAATGCATTAGAAGATATGGGGTATTATTGTATTGATAATTTCCCTAAAGAATTATTGGATGATTTGGAAAATCTATTGAAAAAAGAGGAGAAAAAATATCGATATATTGCCTTCAGTGTAAGTGCAATTGACTATCAATCTTTTGTCGATTATTTTGATAATATTAATTGTCCTTTGCAAATTTTATTTTTAGATTGTAGCGATGAAACGCTACTTTTACGATATCGATTTACTCGAAGACAACATCCGATGATTGCCAATGGTTTGGCATCTACTCTTGAAGATGCGATTGAAATTGAAAGAGATTTTTTAGATTTACTACAAGAAAATTCACAAAATAC
>CAVBGZ010000136.1:0-6921 GCA_963595075.1 Waltera intestinalis | reverse complement strand
CTGCAACAATACAAGGATTTAAAATACTTTTTATAGCTTCTTTTTTGTTAAAATTATTTTTCATTAAATAAATTCCATATGTGTAAATCAATAGATTGGCTGGCAACTGAAAAGCTGTCGCATAAATTAAAGCACTCGATCCAAAAATAGCATTAATAACTGGAAATCCAATAAATCCAGCATTTGGAAATACGTACATAAAACGATATAAACTTCCTTGATCACCAAATTTAAATATCTTCGTAATAATGAGAGCAAGACCAATCATAAAAACATGAATAATAATACACACATATAGAACATCAAATATTTCATAACTATTCTCAAATGGATTTCCATCCGCAACAGAACTAATTAATAAACCAGGTATACCAATTGTTAATAACAATTTAGAAATGCATTGATTATAATCACTATTCAATATGCCTAATTTATTAATAATGTAACCAATGACCATCATAAAAAATAATATACTCAATTGTTCTATTATTATTCTTAAATCCATAAACAATCTTCCTTTTAAAAAAATAAGCTTATAGAAATCTATAAGCTCTTATGCAAAAAACATAATTCGTACTAATAACAAATCGACAAATACATATCCGGCTAGGATTACAAAGCTACCCGATGTGCCTTCCATAAATTTTTTGAATCCAAGTGATTTCCATGCACAACTAAATGGCTCTTCATAAATTCCATATAGCTTATATAGAATATATATAATCAAGAAAATATAGAATGCATTCAACATCAACATTTCTCCCACCAATAAAATCATCAAATTACGATAAATCAAAGATGGATCTTGGTATTCAACAACTTTCTTACGCATATTATCTAGCATTAATCCAGCAAACGGATTAATAAAGGCAGCAATCATATTAATAAGTGTATATGCATCTGTTTGAATATATTCATATATATCGCTTCCAGGTATTTTAAAGTAAAGATAAGCAAAATATAAGAAAGGTGATGCACAACATACAATAACTCCAAAGAGCATAATATTATTAACTTTATGAATCTTATTTTGCTTTGCCTGCGTTATTTTTTTATTACGTTTCATAGTATCACCTTTCTTTATATTTATATTATCCTATAACAAATTTTCAAATTCTTCACGAACACTAGGAACACTTAATCCGACAATGATTTGTACTGCTTTTCCTTTGTGTACTAAACCATGTGCACCGGCTTTCTTAAATGCACTAACATCCGCAAGTAAACTGTCATCCTTTAATGTCAATCTTAGACGAGTCGCACAGTTTGTAACATCTTCAACATTATCTTTTCCGCCAACTAACTCTAAGAATTTTCTAGCTTTTGCAGCATCTCCACCTTCAACTTCAATGCTTCCAGTAGGATCGTTACTTGTGTCTTCTGCATCAGCTTGAGCAGCTTTTGCTTCTTTATATTCTTTCTTAGTCATTAACTTAGCTTCTTCGTCATCATCTTCACGTCCAGGAGTTTTTAGGTCAAATTTTTTGATTAAGAATGTGAATACGAAGAACCAAATTGCAGTAAAGATTAAACCAACAGCAATCTGTCCAAGAATTTGCATCATATGGTTTTTAGCCATTGGAATCCAGTCTAATGCCAACCAGTTGATTAATCCAGAAGAGAAATCTCCAGACATACCAACAACGAAATATTCAACAGTTGCTAATGTTGCAGCTAACGCAGCATGAATTGGCCATAAGAATGGTGCAGCAAATAAGAATGTAAATTCAATTGGCTCAGTAATACCACAAAGAATAGCTGTTAAAGCAACTGGAATCATCAATCCCATAACTTCTTTTTTCTTGTTCTTCTTTGCAGTTGCATAGAATGCTAATGAAATACCAGGAGCGGCAAACAATTTTGAGTGACCATACAATGCGAAACGTCCTGCTGGGAACAATGTTGCTAATGATTTACTTGAAGCAGCATATTCAGATAAGTTCAATGCCCAAGCAGCTTTGAATCCACCATCAACAGCAACTGATTCATATGCAAATGGCATGTATACAAAGTGATGTAATCCTGTTGGGATTAAAATACGTTCGCAGAATGTAAACAACCAAACTCCAACAGCTCCAGATGCCATAAAGAATCCTTGTAAGCTCTTCATTGCTGTTTGGATATGTGGCCAAACGAAGCAGAATACAATTGCCAAACCTAACATAGCAAAGAAACCAATAGCACAAACAAAACAAGAACCTTTAAATACACCTAACCATTCAGGCAATTTTGTATCGAAGAATTTATTATGTAAGTAAACAACAATTCCGGCACAAACCAAAGCACCAATCATATTTGTATCTAAAGTTTTAATACTAGCGATTGAAGCTAAACCAGTACCACTTGTTGCCTCTAAAGTGTAATCAACGCCAAAGACTCCACTCCAGTTTGTCAACAAAGCTGCGATAAAATAGTTAAAAGTTAAATAAAGTACTAACGACTCCATACAAGCACGAGCTTGCTGTTTCTTAGCCAAACCGATTGGTAAAGAAACTACGAATAATAGTGGAATCTGTCTAAATAATGTCCAAGCACCTTCTTTTACAGTCCACCAACATTTGTACCAAGTAGTTGTAGCTTCAGCAATTGATCCAACAATTACTTCACTAGTCATTACGGTACAAATTCCTACCACGATTCCAGAGAACGCAAATAGTAATACCGGAGTAAACATTGCGCCACCGAAACGTTGGATTTTCTGCATCATAAACATATCTCCTCTCGTTTTTTTTAATGTCTCCTATGTGCACCTTTTTAAGACAATCGAATAATATCACCATTAGAAACCGCTTACAATAGTTTGAAGTTCTTATGTAACGATTGCTTGAAATTAGAGATTTATTCCAAATTCCGGATTATTTTCCAGATAATCAATATAGGATTGACTAACTTTTAACATAGATTTTACACTATGTTTAATAAAAAAGGAAAGAGATAATCAGATGAAACTTATTTTTTTAGATGCGGACGGATCGCTCCTTCAAAGCAATGGAATAGTTCCAGAAAGTGCTATAATAGCTTGTAAAAAAGCTCAACAAAAAGGCCATCTCGTCTGTTTGGCCACGGGAAGACAACCAATAGAAATTATTGGGGATCTAACAAAAATCAGCTATGATGCCTGTATTTGTGGAAGTGGAGCTACCGTTATAATAAAAGATAAAATTGTATATGACAATAAGATTGATTTAGAAGAAGGGCGAAAACTAAAGAAATATTTTTCAACAAATCATATTCCACTTATTCTAGATGCGAGCAATGGATTATTCGCAAAGAAAAATGTTGTAGACTATTTAAATAAAAATCTAAATCTAATATGTAAAGACTACTCAGAAGAAGAAAAGGGAAAGCACAGTTTGTCTTTGGTGATTAAACAAATCCAAATTCTTAATGATAAACAATTTGATGGTTGTCCTTTCAACAAGCTTTCTTTTTTAAACTCACCAATACCTATTTGTGAAATAGAAAACCATTTTAAAGACAAATATGATATTATTTCATCGACATATGAACCATATGGTCCCAATAGTGGAGAACTCACAAAAAAAGGGATCACAAAAGCAAATGGAATCAGAATTATTTCTGACTATTATCATATTCAAAAGAAAGACATTATTTCGATTGGGGATAATTATAACGATTTGCCCATGTTTGAAGAATCAAATATTTCAGTAGCTATGGGAAATAGTAATAACGATATTAAAGAAAAGGCCAATTATGTAACTACAGACATTGATCAAGATGGTATATATAATGCTTTTGAACATTTAAAACTAATATAGGAGATATTTATGAAAAAAGTATATACTGTACTTCCTTTAAATGAAGTACAAAAAGAAAAATTTAATTCCATTTCTAAAGAGTTAGAATTTGTACATTTGGGAAAAATCCATCCAACACTAGAACAAGTAAAGGATGCCAATGCGATTATTGGAAATATACCGACAAGTATCCTTGCACAAATTCCAGACTTAGAATTTGTACAACTAAACAGCGCAGGTACAAATGGATATACAGATAATCCAGATTTTCCTAAAAAAGTAAAATTAATGAATGCATCAGGTGCTTATGGTGTAGCGATTTCCGAATGTTTGCTAGCTGGAATCTTGTGCTTATTGAAAAAGATTCCACAATATATCAAGAATCAATCCCAACACGAGTGGAAAGATGAAGGTAAAGTAAAGTCAATTTATAATTCCAATATTTTAGTGTTAGGACTTGGAGATATTGGAAAAGAATTCTCTATTCGAGCTCATGCTATGGGAGCCCATATTATAGGAATTAAAAGAAACATCCAAAATAAACCAGAATACATTGAAAAACTTACAACAATGAATGACTTATATTCTGAATTAGAAAAAGCAGATGTCATTGTTTGTAGTCTTCCAGGAACAATAGAAACCGAAAACTTATTCAATGAAGAAACCTTAAAACATGTAAAGCCTGGTGCAATATTTGCGAATGTTGGCCGGGGTACATTGATTGATTCTGAAATATTAAAAAAAGCTTTAGATGAAGGTATTTTTTCTGGAGCCTATATTGACGTAACCAATCCTGAACCATTATCTAGTGATAGTCCATTATGGGATATAGAAAATTTAATCATTACACCTCATATTTGTGGTGGGTATCATTTGGATGAAACATTAAATCGAATTATCGATATTTCTATTCAAAATATAAAGGATTATTATGTTAAGCAAATTATTTAAAAAGAAAAAAATCCCTCAAGCTTTACCGGAAAACTATATTCGTAAAGAATATCATTTTGAGGGAACAGTACAAAATATCGGTTTTCGCTTTGAAATCCAAAGAAGAGCCAAACCACTAGGTCTTACAGGTTGGGCAGAAAATAATGATGATGGTAGTGTTACTTGTCAGCTTCAGGGAGAAGAATATAAAATTGATCATGTAATTCATTCTCTTAATCAAATTGATAGAGTCCATTTTGATTTTATTGGTGAAAAAGAGATTCCTTTAGATTCTAAGGAATCTGATTTTATAATCATTTATTAAAAAAGTCCATCATTTGATGGACTTTGGCGTTATTTGAAGATATCGTTCTAATCTTGTTTGTGCTAGTATTCAATCTTCACTATAAGGATATCGCATATCATTTTGTGAAACAACATGATTACCGCCATATTCTATAACATTATCGCCTATAAGGAGGTAAATTATGATTTTACAACAACAATGTGCAAAAACAGATAAAAATTCAAGAGAACTCAATGCCCACGGAACGCCTGATTTTCCTTGTTCTGGTCATGAGATGATTAGTGGCAACGTGGCATGGCATTGGCATGAAGAAATTGAAATTATATTTATCGCAAAAGGAAAATTCAAATTCAAAACCTCAACTGTTAAAACCGTTTTAAATGCAGGTGATTTTGCCTTTATAAACGCAAATACCATGCATTCTGGAGAACTATTAGATGAGTGTATTTTACAATCTTTTGTGTTTCACCCTAACCTTATTACCGGATCAAACGATACAGTTTTTGCCAAAAAATATATGAATTTTTTATTTGATCAAAATTCATCATCTTCTACTCTCATCATTTCTAATAGTGACAAGAAATTACAAGATATCTTTTATAATGCTTTCTATGCGTTAAGAGATGAGACATTTGCGTATGAATTTGAAGTGAGAGATAATCTTTCAAAACTCCTGCTCTACTTATATAAAAATTTTCCAGATATTATTCAAAATGGACAACTCAAAAACAAATCTGATGAAACAAGAGTTCAAAAAATGTTGACGTTTATTCACGAAAATTACAATCATCCCATCACTTTAAACGATATTTCAAACCACGTTGGCATTAGCGAAAGGGAGTGTTTACGATGTTTCAAAAACACCATTCAAATCTCACCCATTCAATATTTACTGAAATATAGAGTCACAAAAAGTACAGAATTACTCATTTATTCTCCATGTTCTAGTATTTCCGAAATATCATTACTCGTTGGTTTTGACAGTCCTAGCCATTACACCCAACTCTTTAAGCGTTATTACAATTGTACACCTAAAGAATTTAGGCAAAGAAACATGGATTGATATTGTATTTTATTCAAACATTCCTGAATCAACAATTTTTTGCACAGCTGTGATTGCTGATTCATAACTCACATTTTCTTCAAGAATTCTTAATGTTAGATTTTGGTAATCTTCTTTATAAACCTCGTTTTCGATAAGCACGTTCAACAATTCCGGCACATTAACTTCTGGTTGTGCTGATGGGCAAATGTCAGTCATTGCACGCACATTTCGCACTTCACCAACAAGAGTCTTGAACTCAGATGTTAATGGAACAATTGTTAACAATTTATAAATATCATAAATATGCCTAGAGTGCCTTTTTACTTTATTTTGCATATAATAATCACAAATTGCGAATACCTTATCAACTAAAGTACGATCAAGACCTTGCACCTTCATATTAAATGGTTCAAGGCAAAAATTTTCAAGTTCATCAGGTGCTTCAGTTACCATCATATCTCCAATATAGCTATGAACAGGAAGGATCACCGTTGGAAATGAGACTTCAGCAAAAGATGTTTCCAACAGAACAGCACTTAAAACAGTATCATCAAAGCTAGAAATAACAGATTGATATTCCAAAATATAACGATTATAGCTTCTTCTACTACGAGTCTCATCAATATTTGGGATAGAAAGCCCGAGTTTAGCAGCAATATCCTTAATAGCTTCTTTCAATTTTTTCATCTGTCCTCGTGATAATTTAGAATCTATAGTAATATCAATATCTTCTGAAAAGCGATTAATAACATTATGACATTTCGAAAGCGATGTTCCACCCTTGAACACAATATAGTTTAATCTTTGTGACAATTCTCGTAAAATAATCGTAACATAGTAATCTTTTTCTACAATTATCGGCAATATATTGAATTGCTGAC
>CAVBGZ010000135.1:0-6959 GCA_963595075.1 Waltera intestinalis | reverse complement strand
AAATGGCGATATAAATGGCGATATAAATGGCGATATAAATGGCGATATAAATAGAGCTTTGTTATTGCTAGAAAAAGAACCATCTATCACTGCGAATAAGATGGCTAAAGTGCTTCAAGTAAGCCCTAGAAAAATAAGTAGAATTATTAAAGAGTTACGAGAAAAAGGAACTATTGTTAGGGTTGGGTCTAATAGAACGGGATATTGGAAAATTCAGCATAAATAGCGGCATAAAATATCACAAATGGTTGTTTTAGTACTTTTCTACTTAATATTTATAAGTACATAGAAATTTAGAATATTCCTGCTTTGTGGATTGATGTATGTTTATGATAGGCTAAAAAGAACATTGAATAGAGGCTCAATTGAGTAAAACTGAAGATTGAATCGTTAGGTTGTTGTCGCTCAATGATTTCATATCTAAAAGAATCTTTATCATCATTTCTTTGTTGTTTATTTCTTTATAATAATCCAAAATGAAGTCTTGTACTAAAGGAATGTCTTCAAAAATATTGTTTTGTAGAAGAGATTGATAATAAGCTAGAATGTTTGTTTCAAATTCATCATTCTTTTCTTGTATGCGTGCACGAATCGCATATAAAAAATATTTATAAATTTCAGAGGAGTGGCATTCCTCTTTTTTTATTGCATCTAACGCATATTGATTTTTTTTAAGAAAGTACAGAGAAAGTGGGATAAAGTAGGATAAATCATAGGACGTATCCTCATTATCTCTTGCGAGTTTTGTATATTTTATGCATTCCTCATACTCTTTATTTAATAAAGTGTTCCATGCCAAACAATGATAAATGATATCGGTTTTGTATGCGAAATGATCGTTCATGGAAGATTGAAGAATTTTTAATAGTTTTTCTTTTGCATCTTCATACAATCCTAAATCAGTCAAGACAATACATTCAAACATATCAACCGTAATGCTTCGACCATAATTGTTATGGTATTTCAATAGAGATTTACTATTGATACATGTTTTATAGGCCAAGATTGATTGGTTGGATTCTGCATAAATGCTTATGAGTTGAAAAATATTCATCGCATAAACGATGGAAGAAGGAATACAGATGTTGTTGGATTTCATAAAATAATCAAGCGCAATCGGATTTGTTGCAGTATTCCTCTTATAGTACATACCTAATAAAGAATAATAAATCGCAATCTCATCAGATTGAAGACAATTTAAATTTTGATCTAATATACCTTTGATTTCTTCAACTTTATTACTTTCATCTACTCTTAAAAAATAAAAGCATTCAATGATTTGAAATACAAAATAACCATATGAATTTAGTAATTTTTCTTTTGAATTTTTAATAATTTCGTACATTTCATCAATAGATGTACTTCTTTCATAAAAATAGTTTTCATAAATATCAAATAAATAAGTTCTTGATTGATTATATAATTCATAATCTGTATTGAAATTTGTACCTAATACTTTATCCAATTGTGCACTTAACCCTTCTGGAAAATGCCTTTTTCCATTTTCTAACTCACTTAAAAATCCTTTATTCATCTGAATTTGATTTGCCAAATTAGACAAAGAAATATTGTGCTTATTTCGCTGTATCCTGTAGTAAGCCCCCGCAATTCTTTCTGATGGAATCGATAGATCAAGTGGGTTTTGTTTGGGTTGAAAAGGCATAAAATAAAAATCTCCTATTGCGATAATTATCACATGTCATACTCTATGATTCAAGGCTTTTAAGGCGTTAGTAAACATAAGACTTAAATCTATCTTATTAAACCGATTTTGCGTTTGTTTTATAGAAATCTAGACGAAATTCTATTAAAACACATTGAAAAAAATTACAGTTTGTAAACATGAAAAAATTTACATTTTTTTTGTAGAGGTCTATACTCTTAACTAAGAAAGAGGTTTTTTATGATAGACAAGAAGAATTATACATACTTAGCACTCCATTTATTAATGATTATTCTTTTAGCACTCATTCAAATTATTTATCCAATCTATGTGTCCGATATGATCAGCATACAATCGGATGTATACGCAGTATTTATGATTGTATGCAGTTTGATTATTGGAAAATTAATCATCAATTTATGTGACACCATTCTAAGTGGAACTTTATATTGGAATATTTTTAAAGAATTAAGAATGAAACTCGTTTCCAGTCTTGTTCATATGGACTATGAGGACATATTGAAACGAAGTGTAGGAGAATGTACACAAACGGTTGAAAACGATAGTACACAATTAATTGATTTTTATTTAGTCTTATTAATGACACTCATCAAAGATTCTCTCTTTCTTGTAGGGGTTATCGTTATCGCCTATTTGAAATCATGGGCAATAGGCTTGGTATTAACCATTATGATTGTGGCATTATTTGTTGCGTTTCAATTTATCAATAAGATTGCCGAAACAAAATGGGACAAAACGAAACAAGCCTATCAAGAATTGTTTGATACCTTTTCAACTACTTATCTAATGATGAATGAATTAAAAGGAATTCATAAAGAATCGTATCTAGAAAAGAAACTGAATCAATATATAAGTTCTGCCTTTCATGCTGACCTTCTTTCTGGCCTTATCTCCTATCAACTGTGGATTTCTACCATTTTTAGCTTTGGAATCCTCAAATTCTTTATCTTATTAATAGGATGTTTAAAAGGATTGAATCTAAGCTTTATCTATCTATTCGTCTATTATCTAGACTTATTAGATGATCCAATCTATGAATTACGTACCCAAATGGAAAACCTTCCTTCTTTGAAAAAATCAAAAGAAAGAGTGATGCATCTTTTAGATATACAAAGTAAATTGCATTACGGAAATGAAGTCTTACATGAAAAAATACAAGAAATTGAATTATCCGATGTATGTTTTGGATATGATGAAAACTTAGTTTTAAATCATTGTTCTTTAAAACTAGAAAAAGGAAACATCTATGCACTAGTTGGACCTAGTGGTAGTGGAAAATCAACAATGATCAATTTAATATCTCACTTATATGAACCACAATCAGGAACGATTTACATTAATGATGTGGCCTTAAATAATTATCGACAAAATCAAGTTATGAGAGAAATGGAATATGTGGGTCAAAATGAAAAGGATACAAAAAACTATGAAGAAATAGTAAATCCTAAAAACGAATTTTCACTATCTACAATCGAAGAACAATTAGGCTATTCATTAAACCAAGAATTATCCAAAGGACAAGTTCAATATCTTTATTTATGTAGAGCGTTAATGAGCGAAAAATCTGTCATGATTTTAGATGAAGTATTTAGCTCTATTGACATGGATAAAATTGAAGATGCTTTTTCACGCTTTAAACAAATGGACAAGATTATCCTTGTGATTACACACGAAAAAGAAATTATGAATCTTTGCGATTCAATGATTTCTATGGAGGATTTATAACATGTTAGAAGTCATTAAATCCAGTAAAATATATTTTATTCTTGATACTATTATATGGTTTGTTGCCCACAATTTACCTATCCTTTTAGGTTTGTTGATACAAAGCTATTTTGATGGCAATAACACCATTCAAATCTGTATCCTTGTTCTCGTTTTAGTACTTGGACGTATTGCCTGTATTCTAATAGGCGCAAACATTGATATTACTGCCCAACATCATTGGGCAAACCATCTCTATCATAAAGCCTATTCAGCTTTAACGAATGGAGATATAGAAGCTTCACAAGCTGACTTTGTTAATGCGATCAATGAAGACGTTGATGAAATTGTATCTACCATTTCCTATATGATTGATACGGCCTGTAATTTAATTTATGGAATTATCGTCATCATTATTTTAGCTCGAATTGACATTGGTCTAACAGCCTTTGTTGTGTTGTTTCCATGTATTGCGATTTTTTTGAATTCACTCATCCGTAAAAAAGTAGATGCCTACTCAAAAGAAACCAAAGATACGAGTAATGAATTTTCAAATGAATTATTGAAATTATTAAATCATTCTCGTGAAATAAGGGTAAATCAATATGAAGAAATGTATACCAATCGTTTAAATGAGATTGTAGACCATCAAAAACAAGTGGGTCGCAAATATACGATATTTAAAGGGATGTTTTCAACCTTTTCAAGCATGGTAACCGACTGTAATCTGATTGTGATTCTATTCTGGCTCATTCACTATAAAACTCTTTCAGCAGGAAGCTATGTATTATTTATCACATACTCATTTGACTTATCCAGTCTAACAACCTATATCAGTACGCTAGTCGTTTCTTTACAAAGCACAAAAACATATGTGAAAGATTTTAATGAAAAGATTAAAAATATAATGCATCCAGAAAGAACATTTGAACAAATTGAATCTGAAATTGAGAAAAATAAAATCAACATATTAATTGGAAAGAATGGCTCTGGAAAAAGTATGTGCCTATCTTATCTCTATAAAACAATTCCAGATGCTGTTCTTTTACCAGAAAATTTCCATTTGATGAATGTTTCGAAAGATGAAAATATCTATTTAGATCAACCTCAAAATTATACAAATGAATTTTTATCTGATATTCCAAATGATCATGTTGGAAATGAAAATCTATCTGGCGGCCAGCAATTTAGAATGGCTCTAATGAGAACGCTATTAACAAATTCAGATACAATTTTAATTGACAATAATTTCATGAATGTGGATGAAAATATAAGAAAGATTATTTTCGAATACTTAAAACAATCTAAGAAAACGATTGTTTTTACAGATCACATGAATCGAGAGGAATACAAGTCCTATAAGATGATTAGTGTAAATGATGTAAACTCGCTTCAGTAGTGGGTATACATCATTTTTTTTGCTGTTTCTGATATAATGAGCATAAGGAGGTATCCTATGTCATTTGAAGTTTTTTTAAGTAATAACTTTGCCGAAATAATTGGACTGATTTTTATTTGGCTGATTATTAATAAGGAAAAGCTGTTAGATAAAGAAGATATCCATAACTTTATGATTATTTTTTATTGTGAAGTTGCAGAAATGCTTGCGTTTAATGTTGAGAAAATCACTCGATATTGGAGTGAACCAAGTGTAAGCCGTATTCTTCTTTCTGCGATAGCTTATACTTTAAGAGCTCTTTTGGTTTACCTCTTTATCCGTATAATTTGGCCACATGAAAATGATAAAAAATCGATACTATTACTCACAATACCCATTGTTGTTTGTGCCATCTGTGGTGTTTCTCCATTCTTCACAGACATCGTTTATAGCTTTACAAGCGATAATATCTTTGTGAGAGGACCACTTGGATGGATTTTTATGGTGATTGTGATTGGATATGTATTGTTGTTTGGCTATTACATAATACGTAAACACAATGTGAACGAGAAAATGAATACGACAATCTTGTTGTTGATCGCATTCTTTATTATTTCAAGTACTCTTCTATCAACAATTTACGATATTGAATGGCTAGGAAGACTTTCAATCGTTTATGGAATGGTTTTCTGCCTTTTCGCAATTAATGTCAACAAGTTGAAACAAACGATTCTTGTATTACAAGAAAATCAAGCTTTAAAAAATGCTTTAAGTGAACTAGAAAAGACAAAAAAAGAAGCGGAAATGGCCAATGAAGCGAAAACAACATTTTTACTCAATATGTCCCACGATATTCGTACACCTTTAAATGGAATTATTGGTATGCTTGATATCGCAGAACATTTTCCAGATGATTTAGATAAACAAATCGAATGTAGAGATAAGATACGTGATGCATCCCAAATCTTGTTAGAACTCGTCAATGAAGTACTAGATCGAAGTAAATTAGAATCGGGAGAAATTGTATTAGAACAAGTTCCTTTTGACTTATCTACAATTATAAGAGATGTCTATAATGCCGTTATGAAACAAGCAGAAGATCGAGGCATAGAAATCATTGAAAAAGATTGTCACGTCGAACATTTAAGATTAATAGGAAGCCCCGTTCACTTGAAAAGAATTATTATGAATATTTTAAGTAATGCGATCAAGTACAACAAGGAAAATGGAAAAATCTATGTTTCATGTAAAGAAAAAGAAGTAAAAGGAAATTGTGTATGGTTAGAGTTCACATGCCTTGATACAGGTATTGGTATGAGCGAAGAATTCCAAGAACATCTATTTGAACCATTTACTCAAGAAAATCAATCCGCAAGATCGAACTTTGCAGGAACAGGACTAGGTATGTCTATCGTGAAAAGTATTATTGATAAAATGCAAGGTACGATAAAGGTAGAAAGTAAAAAAGGAGAAGGCTCATGTTTTACAATTCTACTTCCTTTTACGGTTGATTTTAAACGAGAAAAAAGTGAAGCCCAGGAACAAAAAGAAGTAAATACAATACAGGGTGTACACATTTTACTTGTGGAAGATAATGATTTAAATATGGAAATTGCACAGTTTTTGTTAGAAAAACATGGAGCTATTATTACACAAGCCTGGAATGGACAAGAAGCCTTCGATATCTATGAAAAAAATCAAGAACAGTTTGACGTGATTTTAATGGATATTATGATGCCAATTATGAGTGGATATGAAGCAACAGAAAAAATTCGTTCACTCAACACGTCCATTCCAATTGTTGCGATGAGTGCCAATGCGTTTGTGGAAGATAAAATAAAGGCAAAAGAAGTAGGAATGAATGATTATATTACTAAGCCATTTGATGAAAATGTCGCAATCAAAGTGATTGCCAACCAAGTAAAGAAATATCGTAAATCGTATTGAAAAAATCTCGATTTATGGTAGTATATATGAAAGAGAAAATTGGGTTTAAAAAGGGACTTTTTGAATCCATTTTTTTAAGGTCAGAAGGAGGATGTATATGAACAAAAATTCGTTATTATCCATGAAAGATCTGTCAGTTGATGATATTTTTAGTATTTTAAATGATGCTAAACTTTTTAATAGTTCTCGTAAAGATTGGCAATTGCCAATGCAAAAAGCATTGGTTGCTAATCTTTTTTTTGAAGC
>CAVBGZ010000134.1:0-6994 GCA_963595075.1 Waltera intestinalis | reverse complement strand
ATTAGAATCAAGGATAGAAATGCCTGTGACCCAAATCTTTTCTGCGAAAGATTTTAGACTTTCCTCATCTTCCCCCTCTAAATCATCTAATTCTTGTACGGATACAGTAGATCGAATCAGACTTCTTGCGGCAGCTACATCATTATATTTTCTGTAGCTTGCATCTCTTTCTTTAATAAATTCTACTGTATTTGATAATTGCGTTTGGGCTGTTTTTTTATCAAAATAAACAGATCCAAAAAAGGTAATGGAAATAAGAAGTACACCTACAGCGATTGTGACAATCCAAAAATAATTCCCAAAAATGTTATTCTTATTCGTTTTCAAGGTCTTCTACCTCCAAATATTTTTCTGGATTTTCTAAATAGTTGCCCACAATCTTTTTTAGTGTTCCATCTTTTCGCATTTGTTTAAAAACTTTTGATAGTTTTTTATTTAATCCACGCGTGTCTTTTTTACTAAATGCCACTCCAATTCCTGTTTTAAATAAGTATTCATCTAAAATTCTAAAATCTGCATCATAATCTTTCATATATTGATAAATAGCGGTTTCATGTCCCGCAATCGCATCGACATATCCACAATCTAAAGATGCATATTGGATACTTTTATTTCCTGTGCTAATCACATTTTTTACTTCAGGAACATTTGGGTTGGTCTTATTTAAAAATATTTCTTCTGGCTTACTTGTCGTTTGTACGGCTATTGTTTTTCCTTCTAAATCTTGTAGTGTATAGATATCACTAGATGCGTTTACGGCAACAACCTGTGTTGAAACCATATAAGGATCTGTCCAATTATAATCATTTTCTCTTCCTACAATAGAAAAACATCCCCATATACAATCGATTTCTCCATTGTCTACAAGTTCTGTCTTTTTTACCCAGTCAATTGTTACAAAATTGGCTTCATATCCCATTCTTTTAAAGGCTTCTGTAGCAATGTCCACATCAATTCCTGTCGGATTTCCACTTTCATCCAAATAAATAAATGGCGGATAAGTATCACTTCCAATCGTGATTTTCTTTAAGTTTGACTCATTATTTGTTTCATTATTATATGTGCATCCCGTCAAAAAAAGCAGAATACATAGTACACTTGCGATTAGTTTCTTCATATCGTTTCCCTTGCCAAACAATTGTAAAATATTTTTAATATTTTGACAATAAAAAACTAACTGAATCACGCGTATTTATCGTCTATATCAACATTTTCATTAAAGAGTTTCCTGCCAAAAATATCCATCTTTCTCAACTTGACTTTTGGTGAAGGATTTTTTAAAATATGAATTAGATAGAGCATAGATTAGGTGGTTCGGCAATTGGAGCCGTGTGTACTTAATCAATTGCTCTATTTTTTTATTATATTCATCGCTTCCAAGATAAATATTTTTGTCAAAACGTTTGCCTCTTTCCCAGGAATTTATTAATAATCTACCGAAATTTTCCTTACCATAATAAGATGTTATTTGATTTACATCTATTTCTGCATTTTTTGCATCATACCTACAAATCGCAATTATAGGCTGTCCAGTTTCTTCTTCATATTTATCCAGTACAACAACTTTACTTGTTTCCTTTGTTAAAGAATCCATTGAAAACAAACTATTCTTCAATAAATCATAACAATCCATAATAAATGGCAAATCCAAATTATGGTTTGTTTTTATTTTTAACACCTTTAGAGGATTGATAATCAAAGGTTTATCCGTATTTAAATTTGAAATGTATTTTAAACATTTACTATTGCCAGATATAATCATCGGATAATTCATATCAAATAAACCATAATTTAAATTAATCAATTGTCTTTCAAAACTATCAACCGTACCATCTTCATGTACTATTGTTTTATTTATCTTTTTAATCAAATCTATTTTGTCCATAAGAACACCTCTCACTATTCTCTTATACGAATTTTTTTGATAAATTAGACAAAAATAGATACTTTTTTCAAAATTAATTGATTTTTATTGTGTGATTTTTTAAAATATGAATTAGATAGAGCATAGATTAGGTAGTTCGGCAATTGGAGCCGTGTGTACTTAATCAATTGCTCTATTTTCTTTTGTCAACTTGACTTTTTATTGAATGTCTTCTTATAATAGGGAATAAATAGAGCAGTTCTCAAATCATCCAACACTTGGAATTGGAATGAATTGATGAATTGCTCTGTTTTTTATATCTTCATACAAAAAGTGGATATCTTTTAAATATCCACTATTTTAATAACACTCGTATTCGCATATGTTAAAGGATGATTATGAATAAAGAAAATCTTACCATCTATTGGAGCATACAATGTTTCCTTTACGATTGATTCATAAGGACAAAGAATGTTTGCCAAAGGCTGACCAATCGATACCTTTTCTCCTGCCTTTACACAAGGTTCAAAAATACCTGATTCATTCGTTTGTACAGATATAAGTTCTGTATCCATAACCACTTTTGAATCCATAATCTTTGGTCCATGATATGAAATGATTTTTTGACTTGCCATAAAGTTCATAATCGCAAGAAGAGCTTGCCCTGCACTATTTGGATCAATTTGATCGGTAACGGTTGTATATAAAGAGAAAGCTTGTGTATCCCACACTTGCCAATTATAGTTTAATGTCGTTGTATCATATGGACGAACTTTACGAACAATGACATAAGGTAGACCAAACTGCTTTGCCAAATCCACCGTACTATATCCTTCATCCATCATTCGTATATGAGGAATAAATTCTCCAGGATTATAGAAAGATGTGAATTGGATACCAAAATCATAGGTAGATATTTCTTTAAATACCGCATCCGCAATTCTTTGTGTTGTCTCCCCTAAATTGTAGCCAGGAAACATTCGGTTAATATCTGTATTATCAGTAGGCCAAAATCTCTTTTGAACATTCATTGAATAAGGATTAATAGAGGGAATCACAAGAATTTTATGCCCTTCACAAATTCGATTTTCCACTTCTAACTGTTTTAGTTTTTTAATTAATTTTGAACAACAATAAATCTGTTGAACCTCATTCCCCCTAGAATTTCCAACAATACAAATACTCTTATTTCCTTGACCAAATTCATATCCCGTAATACGGAAGCTTTCACGATACAAGCTATCCATTTCATAAATGATCTTCTTATTCATCATAAGCCTCTTTTCTCAACAATCGTCCAATCAATGATCCCTCATTCACCACTGGATATTCTCGGATGGTAAATAAAAAACCATCCGTTGGAGCATAAATGTCATCAAGAGTTTTTCCACTTAATGGATCTACAATTTGACCAATCAAATCATCTTTATTCAGTTTTTGGCCATGACTTGCACTCGGAATAAAAATACCTCCAACACTCGCATTTAAATAATATACATCCTCTGGATTTTCAGATAGAATAGGCGTTTTAACTGGATTTACATCCCCTGTCCAAATTCCAAAATGTTTCATTAAGCTGAAGATTCCATCCACCAATTGATCCCCATAAGCCTTTGTGATACGCATACCAACACCCATTTCCACAACTAATGTAGGTGTTCCAACAGAATTTAAACTATACGCAAACGTAGATTCTAACACCGTATTTGCACCATGTACCCAAATAAAATCAATATTTGAAAGTTTTGCGAGCGGCACTAATTCTTTTTCATGAAGTTCATTAATTCGAATTTGGGGGATTTCCGTTAAAAAAATATTGCTTGCGTGAATATCTAAAACACAATCCGAACCCTTAACATCCTCAATAATGCCTGCAGCCAAATACTCAGTCATATTCCCATCAATATTGCCTGGAAACAATCGATTCATATCTAAATCAAAGGCTGGAATACCTCGCGTAATCGAATCAATTCCAAGTGGATTCATAGCTGGATAAATATCGACGATTCCATGTAAAAATTCTTTATGTTCATTTATCTTCTTTTGAAGCATAAAACAGACATATTGGCCTTCCAATTCATCACCATGTATCCCTGTCACAATGCTGATGCGTTTTGTTTTATCCGACAAAGAATCGGGTTGAATTCTATTTTTTTGAATCTTCAGCGTTTCATCCACTGGAAGCCGTACACTTGAAATTGTTTCTATCATTCTATTTCCACCTATCTACTGTTGTATGACCGTCGCTTGTATTTGTTGAAGTTGTTCTCCTCCGCCATACATAATGCCTCGATTAATAGAACAACTAGAAGCATCTAATCCGTGGCCTAATTTAATATAAAATTCATTCACTTTACAATTATTCGTTGGATCAAGCCCAATCCATTTATCACCACATAAAACTTCAACCCAAGCATGACTCTTTCCAACACCTGCCATAAGTCCACAAACATATCGACATGGAATATGCGCAAGTCGAGTCAAACAAATATAAATATGAGCATAATCTTGACATACGCCCATCTTTAACTTCCAAGCCGCACTTGCACTTGTGTCTACATCTGTTTTCATTGGAGTATATGAAAAATCAACGTGTAAACGATTCATGATTCTCATACATTTTGAATATGTATCTTTTTCTTGATCCAAATTCAAACTTTCATAATATTGTTTTAATGCCAAATCAGGAACACATAAACCATAAGGATAAAGATACATTCCAATTTTATTTAGATCAGCCACCTCTTCATAGCCTACATCCTTCACTTCTACTTTTCCTTGTATTTGAAATTGGAAAATATTATGTGGTTGATAAACATGCCCATAAATCTTCTTGTTTTTAAAAGAATCAATACCATACGCATATTTTGTGTTTGGATACATTTGAATTTGATAGTCAATCAATCTTTGTCTTGATGTATCCATTGGAATACATTTTATTGTAAAGTAACATTGACTGACGGGTTGAGAATATGAAAATTTCATTTGATAATCAAAATCTAAAATCATATTCTTTCCCTCCTCTACAATATGTTTTCTACATAATAAACAATCTTATAATACTCAATCGGTTCTTGTTCTACAAGAGATTTTACCATGTCTAAAGCTTCCATATTATAAATGAGCCCACTTTTTTCGACGCGAGGAACCATACGATGAACTTCTTTACGCAATTCTTTCGTGTCAATCCCTAAACGTGCATAGAGGTCGATTCTTTCAATTCGTTTTCCTGCCTTTACTATATTTCTCGTTTGTTCACTATCAATACGATCATCAATCGTTCCCCAAAAAGCTAATATTTTATCTAATACATATTGTAGTTCAAATAAAGGAGCTTCACTTTCCTTAGCCTGATTCATTTCATATATAGCCAATTGAATATAAGAGAGTGCTTCTGTTGTGATACTTTCTCTGAGCACAATCGCATTGTCATAGGCTCTTTTTAAATTACTAATAATAGAGTCTGGATTTTCTTCGTTAAAGGCATAAGAAAATAGAAAATCTTCTTTGGATCGATAAATATTGGGGATGTCTATTCTTTGACAAAATGTAATATAGCTATCTTCACTTTGATCGATGAGATGATCAAAACTTTTAAAATAAAGTCGAATCGTCGTATAGACTCTTTCTGTATAACGTCCTAACCAATATAAATGATTGGCCTGTTCTATCGAGATAATACCCATGTGTCTTTAAAGCCTCCTCCCTGAGATGAATTCACAATAAATGAATCTGGATTTCTTGAAAATCTTGTAAGTCCACTATGCCAAACAACAGGCTTTTCTTGCATAAGGACAAAAGCTCTTAAATCTGCTTTTCTATATACCAATTCATCTTTTTCTACTATTTGTAAGTCTTGAAAATCAATGACTTCCTGCGCAATAAAGCGTCTTGGTTCTTTTTTTAATAATTCGATAAAATCTTCCTTTTGTTGAGGTGTCATTGTATTGCCAAACACAACTCCATACCCTCCGGCTTCGGCTACATCTTTTAATACTAAAGAATCAAAATGTTCTAAAACATAGTCCATATCTTCTTTATAGAATGGTAGATATGTCGGTGCATTTTGTAGAATAGATTTTTCATGAAGATAATATTCAATCATTTTTGGAACGAAATAATAAATACCCTTATCATCGGCAACCCCGTTTCCTGGAGCATTCAATAAGGCCACATTTCCTTTTTTAAATACATCATAAATATGTGGAATACCAATTAATGATTCTGGATTAAAATTCATTGGATCTAAATATTCATCTGAAATCCTTCGATAAACAGCGCCTACCTTTTCTTTCTTTTTACTAGCCGTAACATAGTAAAGATAATCATCTTCGACAATTAGTTCAGATCCATTTACCAGGTAAGAACCTGTCTTTTCAGCTAGATAGGAATGTTCAAAATAGGCTGCATTATATCTTCCTGGTGTCAAAATCACATTAATACCACCCGTATTTACATAGTCCATTGTGTCTTTTAATAATTTGGCATAATTTCGATTATCTTCAAGATGATTATTTTCGAATGTTTTTGGTGAACAACGTCTGCAAAGTTCTCTTGCGATCATTGGATAACTTGCTCCTGAAGGAACACGTAAATTATCTTCTAACACATACCATTGCCCATTTTTTCCTTTTACTAAATCAATACCTGAAATATGAGAATAAATACCATGGACAGGAAGGATTCCTTCACATTCTGGCATATAACCACTGGATGCATATACAAACTCTTCCGGTACGACTCCGTCTTTAATAATGTTTTTGTCACCATAAATATCTTTTAGAAAAAGATTCAACGCCAATACTCTTTGTGCAAGTCCTTTTTCTAAATAATCAAATTCGTCTTTTTCTATAATTCGAGGAACAGAATCAAATGGAAATAATTGTTCTTTGAAAGTATTATTTTTATAAATACCAAATTTCACCCCAAAACGAGCAAGCAACTCATTTATATTTTTTGTGTGTTCAATCAATTCTTTCATACTCTCATCCTTCCCAATGACAAAAAGGTGCCCTGCATTTTGCAGAACACCTTTGTTCGTTTATATTTAAAAATCTATCACAAGAAGAAAGTTCATGTCAATAGTTTACGAGTCTATCATTGAATTATCTTACAGAAAATTGTTTACAT
>CAVBGZ010000133.1:0-7152 GCA_963595075.1 Waltera intestinalis | reverse complement strand
ATATTTATAATCTGATCTGCCCTATTTACCAGCTGCAAATCATGACTAACAATTACGATTGTCTTTCCTTGTTGCTGCATCTTTTTTAATATTTGAAAAACAATTTCTTTATTTTTTTCATCTAAACTTCCCGTAGGTTCATCCGCTAATATCAATTCACAAGGTTTAATTAGTAATCGAGCCAAAGCAATTCGTTGTTGTTCTCCACCCGAGCATTCATAAATTTTTTTGTTTTCAAATCCTTTTAAGCCTACTTCCTCTAAAGCTTGCGAAATTCTCTTTTGTTTATCAGAAAATTTAAAATGATCAATCGACATATTCAAGTTATATAAAACCGTCTTATTTTCAATAAGCGCAAAATTTTGAAAGAGGTATCCAATTTGGTTTTTTAAAATCTTATTTGCCTGTCTTGAAAAAGGAACTACATTCATATTCCCAAACACAACAATATCACCATAATCAGGTTTGTCTAACAAGCCAATCATATTTAATAGTGTAGATTTTCCAGAGCCGGAAGCTCCTTGTATTGCCACAAAACTTCCTTGTTCAACTTCCATAGAAAAATTATCAAAGATGACATGATTATGATATTGTTTATGGATTTTATCTATAATAATAGCCTTCATCTTAAATCTCCCCTTTCAGTGCAAATAATACTTTTTTCTTTTCGAATTGACTCTTAAAAAATAATCCAGTTAAAACATCAACAATCATTGCCAATAAAATAAACAACACATTTTTTGAAGCAATAAGTAAAATAAGATAAATGATTAAATCTAACAAAATAAATGATTTATATTTTCCCCATATGCCTTTTCCAAGTAAACAATTTAAAGATATTACTTTCTGATTTTGTAAAAAATACAAATGGATTGCTTGATATTGAAATAAGAATAAGACGAGTACATACACAAACAACAATATACTTGAATCAATAACTAGCTTTTGAATTAAAGATAACTTTTTATTATAGTTATCATTTTCGTATGTAAAATTAACATTTTCATATAATCCATTAGATTTTAGATATTTATCAATATTCTCTTTAACATTTCCATCTTCATCTTTAATAAAAACATGAAACAAATCCATTTCATAATCATCATCTATCACATAGATAATTGGATTTTTAACATAAAAGCTCGCATCAGATACACTATGGCTAGCCATCACATTTCCATCATCTATCGATTCATATTCGCATTGGCTTGCTAGGCAATAATTTTCATTCACTGATACAGATTTAGGTACATAAATAGTTCCCGATTGAACATTTTTTATTTTCTTACCATCTTTATATAACGGATACTCTTTAAGATATTCTTTATTCACAAATATATATGAAGAATCTATTTCTTCTCCATCCATTCCAATTTTTGTTGAAAAATCTTCATAGATATACGGATATTTTTTGACCATTTGTTTAAGTTCAATAATCGCATCACTAAATTTATTAGAAAACATATTCATATTTAATCCTTCTAAATGAAGATAATTATGATAATTTGTTTCATATTTATTTAAATAATAACCATCTTGAACGACTTGATATGTATATGTAAACGAAATAGATAATGGAACAAAAATCGAAACCATGAATACAGCTTTAAGAACTGCAACCATGTATGAAAGCCATTTAAATTGTGTTTTCTTTAGAATGGAAACGGATTGAATTTGACATAAAATAAAGAACGAAACAGATAGGACAACACCCATACAAAGAATGAATAATAGAATCGATTTGAATAGATAAATAATTAAAGTAGAATTTACTGGTCGTATATTTTGAACAACACTTAAATATAAAACGAACTGCACAATCGTATAAAATAGAATATTAAAAATATAGAAACTTCCATATTGTTTTTTATAAATAAAGATCGAGCTTGCTCCTTGCATTTTACGAATGAAAATCTCTTTTCTAGAAGCCAATAAATCTGATAATAAGCATAATAGAATTGCGATCATCAAATACATTAAAATTCGTTTTAAAAAAGAATAATCGATTGTTGATAGCGAAAAATTAGATGTACTAATATCTCCATTCACTTGCATTTCATTTGTAATATTAGCTACCTGTAAATCATTCAATAATTGTGCTTTATTATTCGATACAAAATAAAGTGGAAACAAGGTATTCCCATTCCAATTCTTTATGTAATTTGAAAACTGTTTAATTCTGTAAACCTGGTTATAGTTTTCATGATAGCTAGAATCAATGAAGTCGATGGTTGCGTATCGATCATTATCGTTGTAAGAGGAAGAAAGATAATTTGTACTCGATTTAGAAAAGTCAATCGATTTATTTTCTACTGTATAAATTTGAATCCTATCTTTTTTTGGAGCATAAATATATTCTGTATTTACATTCTTCGAAGTCATTCCAACAAAGCATGTATAATGGTATTCTTCCAAAAATTGATATACCTTATTAAATTGTTCTACTCTCTCTTCTTTATTTTCGCTAAGTTGTAAGTCAACCGGAATTACATCCATATCTTGTTGCTCGGCAACCTTGTAGGCAATATTGATGACATCATTATATTGTGTTTGAGAAATATTAACATATCCATCATAAAAAATGATAGATGAAATAAACACAACTAAAATTGTTATTATCTTTTTCATATAGTCACCTATTAAACAGAAGAGCTAGATTTTCATCCAGCCCTTTCCGTTTTTCTTTCTAATTATTCAATTGAACGAGTGAATAGTGCTGATGCAGCTGCATGTTTATGACTTGTTGCTGTATTTGGAGTCCATGTTGCACTAGCATTTCTAGATGATGATGTAGATGATGCCGATTTCATTGTATATCCACTACTTGTAGCTACATATACACTAATTCTATGGCTTAAACTTGAAGCCGTTCCTTTTGTAGTGTACGAATGTGTATAAAGATTATCCTTACAACTCGTGGATGCTGTACCATACGCAAGTCCTTGCGAAGAATTACATCCCAATGTATAAGAATCCGCTAGTACAGGAACACAAAACAAAGCAGTCAATGCGATAACACACGCAATCATATTAAACTTTTTCATTATCGTTTTCTCCTTTTAATTTATCTAAAAGAGCTCTTTTCTAATTTCATTATAACAAAAGGATTGTTATGAAACAACCGCATTTTTTTAATTAAAAATCATTCAATTTTTAGCTTTTTGTACCCTAAGCTTTTTACCTTTGACAACCGATAATTTACTTAATACAAGCAACCCTTTTCCATTTAAAATATCCACATACGATTGATGATCTTGCACTTGAATCACACCAATATCATCTACACTGACTCCATCAATTTCACAAAGGGCACCCACAATATCTCCAGGACGAATCTTTTTATTCTTTCCTCCATTTAAATAAATCTTTGTGATATCCTTACGCAATTCTTTAGATACATCCTTTATGATACGATTTGACTTTTCTAACTCTACTAATTCATCTAAAGAACTCGAAATTACATCCTTGTCCTCTTTTATTTCTAGATTTTCACCAAGATATTCTTCTAGCTTTTCAAGTCTAATCCCATCAAATTCATTAATAAAACTAATGGCCAATCCCTTTTTATTCACGCGACCACTACGACCAATACGATGCGTATAAACATGGGCAGGGCTAGGCATATCATAATTTATGACAAGATTGATATGAAACACATCAATACCTCGACTTGCCACATCTGTACAAACTAAAATACGCACTCTTCCCCTTTTAAATCGATTCATATGACCTAGTCTTTCCTCTTGCATCATTCCTCCATGAAGCTTATCGACACTCACATGATTCTCTACAAGATTTTCATAAACCTCATCCACTCTTGCCTGTGTCTTACAAAAAATCATACAAGATTCTGGCTTAATTTTTGAAAGAAGATGCAACAAAAACAAAGGTTTATTCATTTCATCCACTCTATAGGCATATTGTTTAATCTGAGAAGTCTGTTGTTTTAACTCAATCGTTTGAGGATGTTTCAAATATTTTTTTGTCATTCTCTGAATACTTTCAGGATACGTTGCACTAAATAAACATGTTGTATGTGGATGTGAAATATATTCTAAGACAGCTTGTACCTGTTCTAAAAAATTCATATTTAACATTTCATCTGCTTCATCTAAAACGACAACTTTAATTTTAGAAATATCCATCGTCCCCTGTTCTAAATGATCAAGAACTCTTCCAGGTGTTCCCACGACTACATGACATCTTTGTTTCAAATCTTCCTTTTGAAATTTAAAAGGTTGTTTACCAAAAATAGCCAAAGTTTTTATTTTTTTATAAACACCAATATGATCAAATTCATCTTTAATTTGTAGTGCAAGCTCACGCGTTGGAGCTAAAACCAAGGCTTGTGGACTTCTTTCATTCACCTCAAGATTTTGAAGAATTGGAATCACAAAAGAAGCCGTTTTACCAGATCCTGTTCTTGATTTTACTAAACAGTCTTCATGATTCAATAAATTAGGAATCACTTTTTCTTGTATTTCTAAAGGATTCTTATATCCAATTGTATGTAACGCTTGCAGTATATCAGAATCTAAATTCATTTGTTCAAAAGTCATATTTTTATCACCACAACAATTATACCATAGGTTTGTTAAGGAATTTTTACACTACAAATATAAAAATGCATCTATAATAGAGGCATGAAATTCAAAACATTAGCCGCAAAACAAATCGAAAAAACAGAGACCTATGTGCGTTTTCAATATGCATTAAATAAGTCTCTCACATATACAAGTGATATTCTAGAGTTTAAACTTGAAATACTAAATGATATTCCTGAAGACCATATTGATTATGCGATTCAACTTTCAAAAGAAAAAAAGCTTTTACTTAATGGATCTCTTATCGAAACAAAAGAAGAGATGAGTATTCATGATTGGGCACCTTTTATTGTGATGGCACAAATCTTTGAATATTATAAACAATATAAACAATTACCACTTATCCTTTTAAATGCCGATCAAGAAACACGTTTGAAATATACAAATGAAGAACTTATTCGAAACTTATTCTAGAAAAGTTCTTTTTTTGTAGTACAATCATTTCGAGGTGATTTTCATGAATATGACAACATTAAACATTCCCTTACCAGAGGACTTATTAAAACTTAAATGGAATGGCCAATTTAAACTCATGTTAGAAATGATTGATTTACGACTTCAAAAGGACATTCCAAGCAAATTAAAAGAACGTTTAGAATTAGAAAAAGAAATTATTTCTCGTCTTCCAAAAGACTTTACATACTCAAAAGAACAAGCATTAGAAATTCTTCATAACAGAATTAAAGATTTTACCGATGAAGAATTTGAAGACTTGTTCAAAGATTCCGCGTTTGAATGGATTTATATTGAAGGTAAAATGTATTTTAAAAACAACTTCTTTGATAATCTAGTCAAGGTAAGAAAAGCTTATGCAGATCGTCTTATAGAGCCACAAGAAACAAAGAGTACTCTACTAGAAGATACGATGCATAAAATGAAAAAGGATAAAGATATTTCTTGTAAGATTCATGTCAAAACAAGTATTCAAATTGATAATGAAGCACAAAAGCCTGGAAAGAAAATTCGTGTTTGGCTACCCATCCCGAAAGAATATGCACAAGTAGAAGATTTAAAAATTCTTCATATATCCCATGATCATATTGTCAATGATAATACAGTCGATCAAAGATGTGTATATATCGAAAAAGAATATGAAGCCAATGATACATTTAGTGTTGAATATGAATTCATCAATCATATGCACTATGAAGAACTAGATCCTAGCATTGTTACTTTAGAACATCCAGATTGTTGTTTAGAACAACAAGTGCCTCATATTGTTTTTAGTGATTATTTAAAAAATCTCACAAATGAAATTATTGGAAATGAGACAAATCCATTATTAAAGGCAAAAAAAATCTATAACTATATCACAAGTCATGTGATGTATTCATATATGCGTCAATATGCCACACTTCCATGCATCAGTGAATATGTGGCAACCGGTTTAAAAGGAGATTGTGGCGTACAAGCTTTATTATTTATCACACTCTGTCGAATTGCGAATATTCCTGCCACTTGGCAAGCTGGCCTCTATACAACTCCTGAAAATATTGGTAATCATGATTGGGCAAGATTCTATATTGCTCCATATGGATGGTTATATGCCGATTGTTCTTTTGGAGGAAGTGCCTTTAGAGCAAACAATCCAGAAAGAAGAGATTTTTATTTTGGACATTTAGATCCATTTAGAACGCCTTGCTCATCCAAATTTATGGGTGAATTTGTTCCAAAGAAAAACTTTTTACCTTGTGATCCTTTTGATAATCAAAATGGTGAAGCAGAATACGAAGATGAAGCCATTCCTAGTGAATGGATCATAAAGAAAACCGAAAAAATAGATATTCATATTTTGGAGGAAGAATAATGAAACCTATCATTGGATTAACTTGTAATGAAATGTTTGATACACAAGCGAAACAATTTATTAATGAAGCCTATATTAAGAGTGTCATTCGAGCAAGTGGATGCCCTGTTGTATTACCTATTGTACAAGATGAAGAAGCGATTGAATCTCAAGTAGATATGTTAGATGGACTCATCGTGACAGGTGGCATTGATGTGAATCCATTATTCTATGGCGAAGATCCTAAGCCTCTTCAAAAAACTTCGAGTTTAGAAAGAGATCACTACGAGTTAAAACTATTAGAATTCGCAACAAAAAAACAAATCCCAATCTTTGGAATTTGTAGAGGGATTCAAGTAATCAATGTATTCTTTAAAGGGACTTTGTATCAAGATCTTAGTTATACAAATAAAGATATTTTAAAACATTCTCAAGAAGAAAAAAGAGAAAACTATTCTCATTCTATTCAAATTGAAAAAGATTCTTTCCTATATGATATTTTTCAAGAAAAAACAAATGTCAATAGTTTTCACCATCAAGCGATAAAGGATGTAGCCCCAAATTTTAAGGTCGTTGCACAATCCAGTGATGGCATCATCGAAGCTATTCAACATAGTTCAAAACCGATTTATGCCGTGCAATTTCATCCTGAAGCTATGTCTCATAAATATCCTTTGATGCAAGAAATCTTTAATCAATTTATCAATACTGTTAACAACCGCTAAATGCGGTTTTTTATATCTGATGTAAATCAATGAATTT
>CAVBGZ010000132.1:0-7179 GCA_963595075.1 Waltera intestinalis | reverse complement strand
TAAAAATTTACTATGAATCACAAAACGCCATTCTTGAAGTGAACTCATTTTCATTAGATCAGAAGATAGAGATAACTGAGAATGGCGAGACTATAAACGCATATGAGTATCAAGATTTCAGTGCCGATAATTTCTTGATGCTAGGCAAAGGCAGTTACACGCTTGAGTTCAAGCCAAACGTAGCTACGCCACCAAAATGCGTGATAACGATGATGGAAGGATATCTAGGTAATTAGTATGCAATTGATATTTTTAAATAGAAGTACTTTAAAGTACAAAGATTACGCATATATCTCTAGCGATTTTGAACTTGTCGTAGATATCGTGGTTAATCAAAAATCCAACTTCACACTCAACAAAGAAAGCATCAATGCGGAGATTGGTGATTTAGCAATTCTTAAAGATACCACCTTGAACTATATCGGCATCATTGAATCTATTACTCAAAATAAGAATAAGACAACTACAGTTCAGCTTAATGACTTCAAGGAAATCTTCAATGTAAAGGTTCCTGCTAAGTCTTTTAATGGTGATATCTGCTTATTCCTTAGAGACAAGATAAGAGAAGCATTCACTGAATCAAGCGACTCAAGGCAAAATCTCACTTATCTCAACATTACTGTTAACTCGAGCGTTCAGGGCTCGTTTGCTTATGGGGATGACTCATTCGTCAACATCCTTGAACTCATCGAACTTGTTACGAAAACCTATGGAATAATTATCAAATACAAGGTTGAGTTCGTTAGAGGAAGGTTTGCTTACATTGATATCATAATTGAAGAAATAGCAAAGACCACAAGACTAAGACATGACCTCAAGGCAATCACCAATCTTGAGATAAAGGACTCGAACCAATACTCGACTAATAAGATGATCTATTATCCAAAGGTAGAAAATACGACTCATGCAGAAACTTTGACATTCTACCTTCTAAAGGATGGAACGATAACTAAAGATAAGGATAATTCAAATCGATTTAATTATGTATCATTCGATTGTGATTATTATTCAGATAATGATTACGATTCACTTGAGACTAAAGCGTTGAGTGCAATGGTTGGTTCATCAAGCGACCACGAGATAACATTTGATTTATTTCTTGATAACAATGTCTATAAGCCACTTGGAAACCTATTCTTAGGCTCTGTGGTGGAGTTTTATGCTCCAAAGAAGACTTACTTCACATTGCTTACTCAAATTAAATATAAGGGCAATTTCAACACTTGTCATATCACCTTGGGAGAGCATAGATCATCCCTAACTGACAAGATAAAGCTTCTAACCAAAGGAGCAAATTCAAATAACGCATCATCGAGCATATCGGTGGTGGCATCAACGGATGGAGGAGAATATTAATGGCAATAATTAAATTAACTTTCGATGGCTCATTAAATACAGCTAAGCAGGATGCATATTTTAACTATTATCTAACCAACAAGCAAAACGGAATTGTTAAAGGTTTAGGAAATGAAGTAGCAGCAACTGCATCAAATGGAACCATCACATTCAAGGATGGCTTTGTTTCTATCTATGGAAGAAGAGTCTATGTTGAGAATGGTACTTCTATAAAGATTTCACTTGATTCAACGAAATACGGTTATGTGGTTCTTAAGGTCAATACAGCCAAGAATGAGGCTACGATTGAGACTAAAGAGGGGACATCACTGATTTATCCAAGTTTGGCACAAGCAAATTTATTAGATGATGATGGAATCTATGAGCAGCCACTTTGTAGCTATTACAAGACTTCTTCATCTCTTACCATTCATACGAATGACGTCACTTACGTAAAGACAGTAGGAGAACTTTTAGAAGATCTTCAAACGACTTTAAACACAAAGATAAGTAAAATCCAAAATGGACTAATTGGAGTGACTATTCCTAGAACTAGTAAGACAAATGAGAAGCAAGTATTCAACATTTCAAATTATGTGGGTAAGAGTGATCTTCTCATTCGTTTTTCAGTTTGTGGGAATGTTATCTCGACTTGCTTAAAACAAATCACGAGCACCACTTATGGTCTATTTATTCCTTATTACTATCTTGGCACTTGGTACAACCTTGAGGTCATTTATTCTGGTGGAAATTTGACTCTTTATACAGGTGCAGATAGCCACAACATTAAAAATATATTCATTAATTATTAGGAGGATATTTTATGGCAACTATTCAAATTAAAAGAAAAACAAGCTCTGGCACCGGTCCTTTGACTGGCAATGGAACCATCAAATCTGGTGAACCTTTAATCGACCTTAATGGTGGTAATCTTTATATCGCCAAGGCTGATAAGACAAACAATCTTACTAGTGCTGATTACATCGAGTTCTACAACAAGCCAAATGCTGATGCTGCAATCAAGAGTGCTATCAACCAAAAGGTGGCTGATCTAAGTTTAGGTGATGCATCTAACTATAATGTCGGTACTACAGGTGGAAAGATTCCAGTTATTCAAAGTGATGGTAAATTAGCTTCATCTATTATTCCACAAATAGCTATTACTGATACTTTCGTGGTTGCATCTCAGGCAGCGATGCTTGCTTTAAGCTCTGCTCAAATAGGTGATATCGCAGTCCGTACTGACTTGAACAAATCTTTTATCTTAAAGGCAGAAGGATATTCCACTTTATCCAATTGGCAAGAACTCTTAACGCCAACTGATGCAGTCACAAGTGTCAATGGCAAGACTGGTGCAGTCTCTATCACCTTAAGTGAACTTGGTGGTGTTTCTAGCACGACTTTCAGTAACCACACGGCTAGTGATGTCCACCTTACTTCAACTCAAAAGAGCATCATTGCTTCGGCTTATAACACTAATCTTGCTACTAGTACAAGTTCAGTCACTTCATGTTCTTCAGCTTCTGCAGTAACCGGAAGTAGCATCAGTGGAGCCATAAGAGTTTATTCTGAAATTTCAAAGAACTATGGTATCCCAATCAAGACTTACACACTTGGTATCGACTCAAGCAAGGTTCTAAGTCCTAGTTCAACGATTGACGGAGGAACTTACTAATGGCCAACACGATAAGAATCAAAAGAGGTACTTCAACACCAACAACATCAACGCTTACAAACATTGGTGAAATGGCAGTCGATTATGTTAATGGCAAAGTTTATATAAGACTCGCATCATCTGTCATTTGCATCAATTCTTCTAGTTCTTCATCTAGTGGTGGAACGACTACATCTTAAGGAGGATAAGTTATGGCAATTATTAAAGAACTTGAGTCAAGCTATGGTGTTTCGCCTTCCTATCATCGTGTTGTTTGCATTTCTATTAATGCTCTAACAAAGAAAGTAACTATATGCATTTCATCCTACATTTCAAAAGATGCTCGTGATAAAGGATGCGATGCAATTGATACTTTGGATATTGAAACACCAGCAGAAGATTATGATTCATTCCTAGAAGACAATATTTACAAGTGCGCCTATAAATGGCTTAAAGAAAATGTAGAAGGTTTTGAGGAGGCAGAAGATGATTAAGGATTTAATTTATAACGAAGGAGCAAAGATAAAGAGCATTGATAAAGTAGCTTTAACCAATAAGGTAAAAGGTATGCTCAATAAGTATGAAGTTATGTTCATCTATTTTGGTGGATCTATAAGCTATGGAACATTCAACCCACATAACTCTGATATCGATGTCATTGTCTTTATCAAAGGCTTCAATGGTTGCATCCACACCGATTTAGATGATTTCGACCTTTTCATTTTTGGTGATAACTGCATCAAGGCAAGGGAAGAACAAACTAATGAAGTACATGAGTATGAGAGACTCTTCATTGATGATATCTACGCTCTTGATAAGACTTTGATTTACCTAAATAAAAAGTACGAGAAGGAGTATGAGTCGTTTAAGAGTTTCAAGGTCGAGACCATCATGAAGAAGTATCTAAAGACCATCTATGACTATTTCATGTACCTTTATGTTGATTCTGAGAAACCAATCAAGAGGTTTTATCATGTAATCCGTGTTTATGGCCAATTCCAAAACTATCTTAAGACCGGAACATTTAATCTCACGATGGATGATGAGTATAGAAACCTGATGATGGAGTTCAAGAACAACTATGACAAAGAGCGAGGAAAGCAAATCTATGCTAATGAGATACCAGCCTATTTAGAGATTTTTAGAAAATACATTGAGGAGGAAAGCTAATGGCAGAAAAGATAATTACAATCGCATCTGTAATAACTGCTCTTGGAGTAATCTTCGGTGCTCTTTTCAACGCTTATAGGTGGTATCTCAAGAACGAAGAGCAGGACAAGGCCATCAAGGAAATCAAGAAAGAGCAGTCAATACTCACCAAAGGTATCCTTGCATGTCTTAAAGGGCTTCACGAGAAAGGATGCAATGGACCAGTTACACATGCGATAGAAGAATTAGAAGAGCATATAAATGAGAAGGCACACAAATGAACGAAATATTATTAAATATCTTGAGTGTGGTGGTATCAGCAGTGGTACTGCCACTTATTAGTTTGATCGGAGCAAAGCTTGTAAGTTTCATCAATGCCAAGATTAATAACGAGAAAGCATCAAAGTTATTAGAGAAGGCTACTGAGATTGTCACTAGTGCCGTTAGATCAGTCTTTCAAACCTATGTTGAAGCTTTAAAGAAGAATGGAACTTTTGATAAAGATAGTCAGGTATCTGCTTTGAACCAAGCTAAGACTATAGTTATCAACCAAATGACCGATGAAGTGAAAACTTATATTTCTGCGACATACGGCGATTTAGATAATTGGCTTAGCACTAATATTGAAGCGACGATAAATAAACTAAAAACATAGAATTTATCGAATATATCTTGAAAAACAATTTATTTAGTGGTATAAAATTTTAAGCAAGCCTTGCCTTCTTGAAATGGTTTTATTACCTACTTCGGGGGGGGTAAATTTATTTCATTTACATCTATTTAGATCTTGGTTGATTCGTTAATCAAGGTCTTTTTTCTTGTGGTACACCTTATTAACAATCGTTGCAGAAAGAGGAGCAAATGAAAAAACAGTTGAATAAAAGCCCAATTTTATACATATGTATGTTTTTGATATGGGGCATTTTAGCAGTTTTCCTATGGTACTGCTTTATTACAAATATTGGAAATTTAACATTTAAGGATGGCATAACTCCATCCAACACAAGAGTGATTTTCTCTCAAATTTTAATTATTCTAAATGCTATTTTTATTACATATTTTTGGCTTAATGGAGTAAAAGATTTTATTTACGTTATTTGGTATTATTGTGTAAAGAAAAAATTATATAAAAGGTATCAACCAGTAATAGATACTGATGTTTCAAATGCAAATGACAAAGTTCTATTCCTATACTGTACATGCAATGATTTTGATGGTAATTCTTTACTAAAGTGTATGAATCAAAATTACAAAAATTATAAAGTTGTAATTCTAGATGATAGTTCTAAAAAGGAATATTTAGATGAAATCGATTCTTTTGCTAAAAAATATAACGTTGAAGTGGTTAGAAGAGAAGATAGAATAGGATTCAAAGCGGGTAATATTAATCACTATTTGATGCGTGAAGACGTTAAAGGAACCTATGATTATTGTGTAATTTTAGATTCTGATGAGATTATACCTAATGATTTTATTAGGTCAGCTTTAAAATATTTTTATTATTACGATAATGTTGGTATTGTTCAAGCTAATCATGTTTCTAATAGAAATGAAAATTTATTTATGAAACTATTTCATATTGGTGTCAATTCACATTGGCCTACATATCAAGAAATGAAACATCGTTATGGTTTTTCTACTATGCTAGGACATGGAGCTATGATTAAAAGAGAATGCTACGAGAACGCAGGAGGTTTTCCACCACTTGTAGCAGAAGATTTATGTTTGTCTATAGAATCAAGAAACCATGGCTATATTGTGGCTTTTGCACCAGAAATTATTTGTATGGAACAATATCCTATCGATTATTTTGCTTTTAAAAAACGTCATTCAAAATGGACACAAGGCAATCTTGAATTCATTAAAAAATTCACTGGTAAGATTATTAAATCGAAGATGCATTGGTATGAAAAATGGGATATAGTTTTATTTACCTATAACTTACCACTTACTGCTATTTTTGCTTTTTATATTTTTATGAATTTAATTATATTGCCGCTATTAGGAGTAAATTTAGCTTCTATTTATCAAGTTTGGATGATAATACCAACGATAATATTCTTTTTTAGCCCTATGCTAAATGATTTTATTACTTGGATATTTAAATTGAATCCTTTTAGATTTGTATGCTATTTTATAACAGTAATAATTTTATATGGATCAATGCTTACAACTTCTTTAATAAGTGCTTTATTAGGTATGTGTGGAAAAAAAGCAAAATTTATTGTTACTCCTAAATCAAGTGAAAAAGTTACAATACTTAAGGCTTTAAGATTTCAAGTTCCAGAAATTGTATTTTCATCATTATTATTGATATTAAGTCTGATTTTTACACGTTCTGTATTGCCTGTAATATTAATTGTTGCTACTGGATATTTATCAATATTTCTTGCGTTTTTTTCTAATAAAAGGTACACAGAGGATGTTTATTCGATTGATGATGAAAAAACAACTAATATAAGTTTAAAGAAAAATAATGCCTATAGATATAAGATTTCAAAACTTAATAATTAATCAACTTACGCCTCTAGGAATAATACTCCTGGAGGTTTTTTTAATTTATTTTAGGAATTTTGCCGATTTCACGCCTATATATAAGTAGGAGGTGATTTTTATGAAAAGAAAACTTAAGGTCCATTATGCAGCTGGAAGCAGTACCGAAGTTCCATCAATTATCCTAAAAGGCAAGTGGCTAGAGAAAGCTGGTTTTGCTATCGGCGATTATGTTGAGGTTGAATGTGAAGGCGATAAGATTACTCTTAACAAAACTGAGCCACCAGAGTGGAAAGAAACCATTGATAATAAGTTGAAGAAGCTTAACAAAAATCAGAAGGCAGAACTGCTAAGGATGTTAAGGGACAAATGCTAAGATGTGTCAAACACTATATGTGCAAAACACATAAATGTTTCGATGCCATCTTGATTATGGAGTCTTTCATCACTAAAATAATGGGCAAGAAAAGGACATAGGGTTAAGTTGTACCCACAGCTTATCCACGTTGGCTTTTTCGCTATTGTCCCAAGACTCATTTGGGATATCG
>CAVBGZ010000131.1:0-7253 GCA_963595075.1 Waltera intestinalis | reverse complement strand
CATTTTCCCTTAACAAGCAAGGTGACAAAATCGCTTAACGGCGACATTCATCATTAAAATCATTGACTTTTTAGAAATTCAAAGTGTATAATATGTCTAGTGAACAAAAGCAAGAGCTTTTAACGAGGTATGATGCATATATGTGTTATGCCTCGGTTTTTTTTATTGATTAAAACAGCCAGAAATTCATTTTTCAAAGTATTTATAGATTGCTAAATCATTTAATTGATGAAGGTCTAAAAAAAATTAAATGGAAAATTTTAAGTCTTAAATTAGAATGAAAAAACTCCTCTATCTAAAGGAGTCATTTACAAATGGTAGCGCGTACGGGATTCGAACCCGTGATACAGCCTTGAGAGGGCTGTGGCTTAACCGCTTGCCGAACGCGCCATGTGCTTTTGTATTATAGCACAAACAAAAAGAGAAGTTCAAGGACTTCTCTATAATGTTTCGAGTAATTCACAAATGTTATTATAGCTACGTTTAAAAGATTCAAGATCTAACTTTTCTTCTGGAGTATGACATCCAAATGCGATAGGTCCATAAGTAATAATGTCTAAATCTGGTAATAAACCTTTTAAAATACCTGTTTCCATACCTCCATGACTTGCATCCGTTTCCATTTCAATTCCTTTGCTTGCAAGTAAAGATTTAAGTTTCTCTCTTAAAGGTGAATTTTCTTCATAATTCCAACCTGGAAAATTGGTATTCTCATAGGCATGCGCATGACATAATTTGGCTACCATCTTAATTTTATTGCCCATTTCATCCTTACAAGATTCCATTGGACTGCGAATACAGAATGAACACTTCATACAATCTTCTTCTGTTCTAACCTTCCCTAAATTCAATGATGCAACTGTTAGTCCTTCGATTGCCATTGATTTATGTTGAAATCCATTTGGGAATAAGTAATACATTTGAATGATTTCATTTGATAAATCAGCTGAAATAGCTTTATCTTGTGTATCAATTTGTTCAATCTCAACAGATAAATTTTTATCACTAAATTCAAATTCAGTTTTTAAATCTACTACAAAATCATGAATATTTTGAGTAGGATCTTGATTTGTAGAAAACAGGACTTCACACTCTCTAGGAATCGCATTCTCTTTTAATCCACCAGTTACTTTAATAAGATGAACATTTTCTAATTTTTCTAAAATACGAAAAGCAATTTTAATTGAATTTCCTTTTTCTTGATCAATACATCCTCCTGAATGTCCTCCATCAAGTCCAGAAACCATTAATTTATAAGTTGGTAAAGTATTCTTTTCATATTCAATCTTTTTTTCAACATACGCATAACGACCGCCAGAAGAAGTAATTGTTGTAGTTACTTCTCCACCTCCATCTAATCCGATCATTTTTTTAGCTTTAAAATATTCTTTTTTTAAATGAATAGCGCCAAATAATCCTACTTCTTCTTGTACAGTAAATACACATTCTAAAGGTGGATGTTTTAATTCTGTATCTTCTAATATTGCCAGCATGCTCGCAATACCGACTCCATCATCCGCTCCAAGCGTTGTTCCCTTTGCCTTTAGCCATCCATCTTCTACATAAATATGTAAAGAATCTTTTTCAAAATCAAAATCTGTATCCTTATTCTTTTCACAAACCATATCCATATGACCTTGTAACATCACAACATCATGATCTTCATATCCTGCAGATGCATCTTTATATACAACTACATTTCCCATATCATCTTGAATAAAATTAAGATGATGTTCTTTCGCAAAACCAACTACATAATCACTCAATTGTTTCTCATTAAAAGATCCATGTGGAATCTTTGTGATTTGTTCAAAATATTTATACACTGGTACACTTTGATCTAATACACACATAATAAGCCCTCCATTTTTACTGCATCATACAAAAAAATAGAGATTTTTTCAATCTCTACAAAATGTTAATATATGTTTTTTCTTCTTCCTTCTTTACAGGTTGGCTTGGAATAGATATTTCCAATTGTCCATTATCAAAGCGAGCCTTTACATCCTCTTGACGATAGCCTTCTCCAATATAGAATGAACGTGAATATGTACCTGTAAATCTTTCTTGACGAATAACACGTACATTTTCTGCGTTTATATTACGTGATGCACTAATTTTTAAATAGCCATCCTTCAATTCAATTTGAATATTCTCTTTTTTAATACCACAAACATCCATTTGAAGATAATAATATCCATCTTTTTCATAAATATCAGTTCTCAACATACTTGATGTTTTAGTCTCTTTTGTATCATTAAATAAATCATTAAAATAGTTTGGATAATAACGCATATGTTTCCTCCTGTGCTTTTAGCACTCTTTTTATCTATGTGCTAACATTATAACTCATCTTATTAGCAATCACAAGCGTAAAGTGCTAAAAAGATGGTAAAAAACACTATTTTTATCATAAGCCATAGGAAAATCAGGATAAATAGTGATCATACGATAGATATAATACACAATCATACATATGCACCAAACAATTAATACTTGTTTCATATATTTCTTTTTTAAAACACAATACAAGAATACAAATATTGTAGGAATAAGCATCGCATGATAATAGATAGATGCGCTCAGATTTCCATGCAACAAATAATAGAGGCTTGTCGTCATATTGCATCCAGGACATGGAAATCCCGTTATAAATTGAATTGGACAATGATATCCAAATAGAATCAAAAGAAGGAATAGCACTAACGCTATTCCTATTGTTTTATTTTGTGAAGTCATTAATTGTACTTTGAAGGATGCAATAAGAAATGATATCTAAGCCAAAGAATCCAAGAACCATCAGTATGATTCCATCATCATTTGGATGGTTTCCATTTGGCAATTCCAATTCTTTTAAAATCTTTCCTGCCTTATAGTAATAATAAAGCAAGAATAAAGAACAAGTAACAATTGAAAGAATTAACACCAATCCAGCATCCATTCCCTCTTCTTTTCCTTGACTCCTTGCAATCGTATTAATATCACGTGCAATACAATAGATCCAATATAAAGAATATAAACCACAAGTACAAATACTTAAAATGATGGCTAAACCAATACTACGGTTTGTGACATTTAAATTTGTGTTTTTAAATTCAACAATAGGCTCTACTAGATGTTGTTCAGAATTGGAAGTCAATTCTGTATCCTTCATATGTTTCCAATCTTCCATTCCACTACGCCATACATACGTATTGCCTTTAATGCTTCCCTTTTGAATCAAAGATTCCATTTCCGCTTTCGTATATGGACCCTTTGAATCTTTATTTTCAACATAATACCAAATAGCCTCTTCTTCAGTTGTATCCTCTTTAACAGGTTCTACATATAAATCTGTTTCACTAAGTTTTACCCAATCTTGCATTCCTGTTTTCCATACTAAAGAAGATCCATTTAAAACATTAGAAGAAATGAATTCTTTCATTTCAGATTCACTAAATGGTCCTTTTGAATCCCGATTTTCAACATAGTACCATTCCTTTGTTTCTTCAACAACTTCATCTGTTTTATCTACGATTTCTTCAGCCTCAACAGCTTCATCTTCACATGAGCATTCTTGAATAGGTTCTGCATCATCACAAGAACATTCTTCACATTCATGAATTTCTTCTACTTCCTCACTCTGATGACAACAACATCCACATTCATGAGTTTCCTCTTCAACAACCTCTTTTGTTTCTTCTTCTAAAACTTTGCCTCCACAATATTGACAAAATTTAGAATCATCCGCAATTTTATTTCCACAATGTTTACAAAACATGACTTTCTCCTTTACTTCGTATTCACAATATCCATTATATACAAAATAGATTTAATTGTGAATAAATCATCTAATTCTATTTTATTAAGTTTTTCTTAAATTAGATTTAAAAAAGACGCATCTTTTGATACGTCCCTTCTATCAATATCCACCATTCTCATCATAACTATAATCATAAGAATTATAATCATAATCCTGACTATCATCATATGTATAATCATTGTCATAATCATAGCTATAGTCTTGAGAATAATCATAAGAGCTTGAATCATCGCTACTGTAACCTGGATAATAACTGCTCAAATCATTTTGCGTATTCGTTACAGTAACCTCATCCGATTTAACACTCTTAGCCTTTTTACCATCAATTATTGCTTGAATCTTTTGTTTGGCAATTTCATTCTTATATTCATCTTGAATTGTTACAGAAGCATAAGCTTGTGATTCATAAGAGTATTCCATACTACTCTCACCACTAATCGCATACGACTCCATCTTCCATTTTGGTTGTTCATTAATTTCATATCGCACAAAGCTAGCGATCTCATCATCACTTAAATTTGTTTCAAACGCAACTGAAATGGCATCCATAAACTTACTATAATTCATAATCATCGAAGCACTTAAAGCTTTTTTAAGCATTGCCTTAAACACTTTTTGTTGATTTTTAACACGCTGGTTATCACCAATCGCATACGCATATCTTTCACGAGCAAACGCAAGAGCTGTTTCACCATCTACATTTTCATGATGTCCAACGCTTAATCCTGGCTGACCATTCACATAGAATACTTCACAAGTATCTTCATCTGTAATATCCAAATCAATACCGCCCATCGCATTAACTAAATTCGTAACACTAGAAAAGTTAATTCGGATATTGTAATTAATTGTGACACCTAATACACTTTCAATCGTCTTTTCAACACTCTTCACACCATGTAAACCAGTATGTGTCAATTTATCCTTTGCACCTTCAGCACAAGCATTATCATTACATACCATATCTACATAATAGTCACGAGGAATACTTGTCATTAAAATACGATGTGTTTTAGGATTTACCGTCAACAACATATTTGCGTCACTACGACCATTTTCATCTAATCCACCATAAGAATCTGTACCACTTACTAAAATAGTAAATGTATCCTGTGTAATATCTGAAACTGGATCACTAGGATTCTCAGTAGCATCTCGTTTTGTATAATAAACATCCTGATAAATATATTTAGTTTCTGTATTGAAATTAAAATAGTCCTCAGACTCATGAAGAATTCCACGATAATTTTCATTCATGATAATCGCATCTACTTTAGAATCATTCAATGCATCTACCATTTCAAACACATTATCATAACTAACAGTTGAAACCCCATATTTATTCATCTTCTTTAAAACACGCTTTGTGCCTTTGTCTTCTTCAGACATAACACCAATTGTTTTTGATTTTAAATCTTTAATATCTGAATAAGAAGAAGTATTCAAAACAATTACAGAAGTTGTATGTGCTTTACGACTTGAAATATTAGTTACATCATAAAACACACTACTTGTCTTATATACATAATAATTCCCAACACAAAGTCCTACACTCATACAAAGAGCTAAAAATATCACAAGCAATCTTGTAAATACGGTCTTTCCCTTAAAGTTAGATATCAACAAAACAAGTAACACTAAAATCACAATCAATGCGACAACTAACGTAAAATACTTCATTGGAAGTAAGTTCAAATTATAGATTTGTATCAATAATAAAGCTGAAGCCATTACCATAATAAAATTCAAAAACTTGGTAAATGGACGACGATTCTTTTTCTTAACACTTTTTTTATTAGCCATAAACTTTGCTCCTATTTCAAATGTTTGCGCTCACAATTACATATTATACCTTAAAATAGGCATTTATGGCAAATTGTGCATTGATTAGCCTAGTAATGCATATAATAAATCACGAATTCTAGCCAAAAAATTCGCATATTCTCGATAGTATGGATTAAAGTTTTCAATGAATAATTTAAAAAAATTTCTTTGTTCCAAATTATGTAAATGACTTTTATAAAATTGAATCTTATGATCAAAATAATCCTTTCTCTTCGCATAGAAAGCAGAATCCGATTCTTTTAAAGCATTCAACATAGAAATACCATCTTTAGTCGTAATTGAACGAATAAACAATGTATTTCCCCTTCGAAATCTTTTGATCAATCCACCACCTTCATCAATAATACCAATTGTATTTTTTTCATGAATTCTATATTGAAAAAGAGGGACATTCCAAAAATACATCCCATTCATTTTTGCAGCAGTAAAGTTGATCAAATAGTCATGGGCAACAATCGTAGAATAGTGTTGAACCAACATATCTTTAAATTCCTTAGTTAATGCAAGTGAACAACCTTGGAAGAAATTATGATTATAAAATTCTTCAAACTTTACCTCAACCATTTGCCCTTTTTCAACTTGTTTTGTATATAAATTATTATTTGAACGGCCCCTCAGTAAAGGAACATCCTTTATCGCTCCGTTTTCATCAATATAGTCAAACGAAGAAGCAAGAACTTGTATTTTTGGATTTTCTTGCATTCTATGAATCATTTTTTCAACTTTATCTAACATCCAAACATCATCTTGATCACATAAAAAGATATAATCACCTGTTGCTATGTCTAATGCTTTTTTAAAATTTAATTTATATCCTAAATTCTTTTCATTTTCATATAAATGAATACATGAATATTTCTTTTGATAATCCAATAGGATATCAACCGTATGATCTGTAGAGCCGTCATCACAAATGATTAGTTCATCTATATCAACGGTTTGCGCCAAAATAGAATCTAATTGTTCTTTTATAAACTGTTCACCATTGTATGTAGCCATCGCAACAGAAACTCTACACATAATTTTGACCTACTTTCCAAAAATAAAGATTATTTAATTCGAATCTTCATACCCAAATAGCGTGCAGCCATATTTGGTAAAAATTCAATAAGAGCAGAAAAGTTCTTATCTTGTAGTATTCTCTTAAAAACATATTTTGCCATACCAGCACCTGCACTATTTGTGCCAAATGAATTCATATAAGATTCCGCTCTATAAAATTTACCCGTATCTCTATATCTTTTGTATAATGAAACAAAATTAAAATCATGAGAATGATAGGCAACAGATTCTGCACAATATTTTATTCTATATCCAGCCATGATTAATTTATATGCGATATATTGATCTTCGTTAGAAGGCAAATCCTTACCATCATAATAATTCAATTCTTCAAATATTTTTCGATTAATAGCACTAGAAGCGTCCGAGAAGAAAAAAGTATTTAAACCCATTGTATCTATATCTGATTTTGTTTTTATAAAAGATGTTTTCCCATAATTCTTTTCTCGAGTATATTTTTCAATATTATTTTTCTCAGCTAACTGTCTTGAATAGGAAGCCTCACAATCGCCATTTGCGATATCCTTTGTAAGGTAATAAAGCC
>CAVBGZ010000130.1:0-7410 GCA_963595075.1 Waltera intestinalis | reverse complement strand
CTATAGAACTCAGAGCCGTCTTATAGTAAGATTTGAGTTAAATTGAAAAAACAAGTCGTTTTTAAATAGATATAATAATGAAATTCTGTGTATATTGCTAAATTATAGTGTAAATATACAGAATTTTTTAATAAAAAAATAAGATAGGAGCTGCAAGTTAAATGGCATACGAATCATGGTTTACAGGTAAGTCTGTTGATAAAGGCTTATGGCATCATATACATCTTACATCTGCCTCAACAGCAGGCGTCTGGGTTGGAACTATAGGTAATCCAGATCCAGGAGACGCTGACGAAGGAGTAAATACCTCGTCTTTTGCTTTAGAAGAAGGTGTAAAGATTTTAGTTAGAATTACAGTTGCTCCTGGCGCCTCTTCGACAACGCTTAATTTAAATGGGAAGGGCGCTAAGACTGTTTATTATAGATGGGCATCAAGCACTGACAAAGTTAATTTAACATCATCTAAGTTTGCGGTTGGTTCAGTTCTCCCTTTGGTTTATTGCGCAGATGCTGGCGGTTGAGTTTTGGCCAACAGCGCCCCGAAAACAACACAATCTGCCACTCCTTATATGACGGCCAGTGCGAGTGGAGGCACCTTTAGCTTAAACTCCCACGCACACGGGGTCACTGATAATAAACATACTCATACGTTTACTCCAGCTGGAACAGTTAGCTTAGGCCATTCTAGTGAAACGACTGGATCTTCCACCACCGGCGTAACCGCGACCAGCTCTACTCCAAGTTTTACTGGGACTGCACATTCGCACACTTTTACAGGAACTTCTCATAGTCATTCAGTAAATGATCCATCGCATTCACATGCATATGATAAGACGACCGGTGCGTCGTTTAGCGGTTCGTCAGGAACTACCGGCGGTCCTTCTAATAATAGCGGAGGCATTACTACTACATCGACAGCCACGAGCAGTGCTACACCGTCTTACAAAGTCACTGATCCTTCTGTTTCTATAGACGATAATGGTCACTCTCATTCTTTTACTCCTAGCGGCAGTATTGGTAATAACACATCTTCCACGAGTGTTATTACTAGCGTTACTTATTCTGATACGCGCTTAACATTTAACATTGGAACTGCAGCGCCTGTGTCGCACAGTCATAGCTTTACTGGAACTAGCGGAACTACTGGCAAATCAACTACGGGCGTTACTGCTAGCGCCTCCGGCACCGCCGTTTCTGGTGGAACACATACACATTCCTATGACAAAACCACTGGCGTTACTCTTAGTAGTCATACACATAGCTTTACGCCATCTGGTAGCGTGGATTTAGCTTATAACTATGGCAATACACAAACAGCTAAGACAGCGGCGACAGATGGAAGAGTGTATACTACGGCCTCAACGTCCGGTATTTCGGTTAATGCCACAACGGCTGGCGGGTCTATTGGCTCTACGACTGCCGGAGGATCTATTAGCGCGCCAACTATTACTATCAAAGACCCTGGGCACACTCATTCCTATAGTTATGCTTCAAGTGCATCGTTTACAGGAACTGGCGGAACTACCTCATCAAATGCGTCTAATATATCTATTAATAGCGCAACGGTTACTGCGGCAAGCATTACACAGCCTACGATTACCGTTTCCGGTGGCGCACATACACATGAGGTTAGCTAGTTATGTCAAATAGTAAGTTTTGTTTTAACTGGAACGGAACAGACTATTATATAATCTCTCCGACATACAACAGTTCCGCAGCAAATCAGGGCATGTATGCGTATAAAGATGCAAACGGAACAGCCGTTTTTAATAGCGTCACTCCGTCTGGCACAATTGGCTATGCTGAAAACGAAGTATATTTAGACAATGACACTACTACCACTTATTTTCAGCCATATAGCAGTAGCACAAGAGCATACTATTGTCATCCAAGATTTTTAAATCCTACTTATAGCACAACTTCTTCTACTACTGCCTACAGAACAGTAACTGCCACTAAAACGCTTACTTTTTCGGCAAGCAGTGACTGTCCAATGTCTAGTTTTACAAAAACAATTAGTAGATATAGTGGCGTTAATCTTGTTTTTGGCGCAAGTAATACCGATGCTATTTCGTTATACTCGCTTAATGGCACATTTGCTCACTCTCATAGTGTGCCATTTACATCCTTTATGACTTCTAATTATAAGTCTCTCGAGGCGTGCGCTGATGCTAATAGCGCTTTAAAGTCAACTATATATAGTGCGCGTAAAGATTTTACAGTCTCTAGATCATTTACTCTTAACGGAAGTAATCAGACTATTTCTTCATACACTGTGTATTGTACAGTGTTTATGGATAGATTTACACCAAACGTCAGAAGTAGTTCAGACTATTCGCCTAAGTCTGTTACTTGAACGCGCAACAGTACTTGCGCTTCTCAAAGTCTGGGTGTGTATACGAATAATAACTCATCCGGATATATTGGAATTAGCTCATCTTCAACTAAGTGAACTTCTGATATAGCATTTAATGTTTCAAATACTGCTTTTTCATTTTCTTCTCAATTAATTAGAGTTGTAGACGAGACTCCAAGCAATATTACAAGTTGCGACGGTCAAGGTGACATATATTGTTTTTACATATTACCGACCTCCGTTACAATAAACTATTCTTATGTAGAGTCTTATACTTCCTCGTCTTCATCAGTCACAGCGAATGCTGGTAAATATTTTGAATTAGGCTCTTCATTAATTGATTACACGTGCCAAAATAAACTATACGGATATTCAAGTACTTATGCGAATAATGCACACGATTACGGCTACGTTTTTAGGCGATTAGCTAATGCTAACTACGCAGCTAATACTTTTAAGCTCCGATTTACTGGAATTAGCTCATATCCACCCGTTGCTATATGTTATAGCTATTGATCTAATCAAATCACCGGCGGTTTAGATTTTTACGATAGGTGCGCTGTAAGTGGTAGCACTACTTACAGTACAATTTCAATACCAACTTCAGATTGCCACGGCGTTGCGGATATTTTATGATATTATCCAGGAAAAAATTGAGCGACGTCTGACTCAGATTATATAACAAATTTTTGCGCTAATTCCACATATGAAACAGAAAAAGATGGATTCTCTCAATATATGCTTCTTTCGTCTAGTAGTAAGCCGGCTAATATGGGTTTTTATTTATACGGCACCGCAATACCTGTTGCGGTATCATTATACTATAATACTTCCACTAAAATTGCAGATTATGGTAATAGATACTTCAAAAAATTAATGCGATATATTATGTATTATAGCGGTAATAAAGCGACTGCAATAGGAAGTCACACGTTTAAAGTATGGTATAAAGATACTCCGACCTATGCTACTGGAAATGTACGTATAAAAAAAGTTTTGTCTACCGGCAGTAGTAGCACTTATACTTTAACTACTAGTGGCAGCATGTATCTTAGCGGCAGATCTGAAGATATTTCATTAGCAGATGGCGAGTATTTTACAATAGATGGCATGAACGATACTTCTGAGTCAGGTCCTACAACGAGTGTATCGCAGACTATTACTGTGTATATATCTCCTACGTCTAGTGTAGGAAGTTATTTAGATACTACTAATAATCCGACAGCCCCATCCTGTAGCATCTTTGCTACAGTAACGTCAAAAAAACATTTAGCGCAAGCATATCTTTATATATCATTTAATACTTCTATGTGTAGTTATTTAACAGTGTATTATAACAGCACTAGTAGACAGATTTCATCTTCGGGTAATTATTATTATTTTGATCCTAATGTTACGTCAATAGCAACTTATACCCATTCTAACCTTTCAATTAGTCGTAAGTTCTGCGCGCGCGCCTACATAACTATTGGTGGACTTTCCACAAACACCACATACGGTAATTATACATATAAAGGCGTGAATTCTACCGGTACTTGGAATGAGTATCTAGCAGATGTAACTGCGACTTGCTCAATTGGTGACACTTATGGTAAAGCTTATACTGTGTTCGCCAACTACGAGACTTCTACTATCATTGCGCCAACAATAAAAACGTGTACAGATGCCGGTAGCTGAAAGAGATATATCACAGTTTATAATCCAAATCCAGTTTCACTTACTTTATACTATTCTTCTGATAAAACAAGTAACAAAGCTTATGCCAATTCTAGCTGGTCATATTATGGTAGTCTTGGTGCTTACACCACTAGTAGTACTATTACTATTAGTGATCAAAGTGGGTATAGCGATGAGTGAATTATTGCTGGATTTAAAATTGGTTCCAGTTATTATGTATGTAATACCATAGATGAGGATGTTACTAGTGGTACACCAACATGTGTATCTTCAAATTGATATTATTCAAAATAAAATTTATTAAAAAAATACCTACTATTATAAGTAGGTATTTTTTATTTTATAGTTTTTCTTCTAATTTTTTAAGTCTTTCTTCGACTTCAGATACTTTAGTTTCTAATGAATTTATTTTTTGTTTTTGTTCTTTTAGCGCGGTTGTGCAGACATAAATGAGTTTAGATTCATTTATTTTTAAATAGCCATTTTCATCTTTATATATGAACGCATCTCTTAATTCTTCTGGCAGTAATTCTTCTAATTCTTGCGCAATAATACCAATATTTTTTATTTTATCTTTATCTGCGATAAAATTGTATGAGTATATTGGTAGATTATCAATTAAGTTGTTTGCAGTGTTTGATAGATTAATTTCCGAGACATTTTCCTTTAATCTAAGGTCGGATGTCGCATAGAAATTATTTGCGGTACATCTACTGCTGCAAGTGATTGTGCCATTGCTCGTTAAAGAGCTAGAGGCGGTAAGAGTTGTAACCGTTGGATTTGATGTTCTAGTGTAGTTGACGCCGCCCATACTAGTAGATATGCTTGTAACAACATAATTATTACCGCTAGATGCTAAAGATTGTACTGCAATAGAATCGCAGCGAACAGCAAAACGTAGCTTAAGCATTTCATTGGTTTCATCGTACGCGCCTGTTAATTCTAAGAATACGCCTGTATCGTTTTCAGAAAGTATGAGTCATCTTCCTGTTATTCTACCATCTGGAAATAGCTCAGCATATATACAGTTATTTAAAGTACGAGTTTCATCTATATCAATCAATATTGGATCTCCAACTGGCTCTGAATAGTCATTTAGATATATATTATCACATGAAACTAGATTACCGAGACGTGCATACTTATTTACTGCCAGCTCATCCTCTAGTAATTGTCCACTTTTATCATAAGTGCAAACTAAACATTTCATTAGGTTTACATTAAGTGCAAGTTCAACCGGTTCCTCACCGCTAACCGCTACCGCATAAGGGTCAGCAAGTCAATCCGCTATTCTACTAATATAGTTACCATATACGTCGCTTGTAAAGCGGTATGCACTATATGAAGCACACGAAACTGATAAATAAGTACCCTTCAAATTAATGTTAGTGATTGTATCCATAAATATTTACATCCATTCTATAATTAACTATATCATATATATATATAATTTAGCAATTAGTAATATTGTATTTTAATAAAGGAGATAATTTAATGAAATACAGAAATTCAATTATTATTGAAGGGCCAGACTGTTCAGGAAAAACAACTCTAGCTAAAAAAATTAATGAACGATTTAATTATGAATGTGACATTGTTCACTGTACAGGTCATGACCCAAAAGATTACAATTTTTATTTGCAGCTGCTTAAAAAAAAGAATGTAATTTTTGATCGTCAGTTTGTCGGTGAAATGATATATCCTAAAATATTTAATCGTGATTCTGAGCTCAGTGGTACAGAATTTAAGCAGCTAGTCGATTTCACTGTAGATAAAAAGATTCCAGTTATTGTAGTGGTTCCATCAGAGAGTATTCTTATTCAACGTCTGCAATCTGAGAGACCGTTTGAAGAGCAAGAAATTAAGGATACAATTATATATGCAAGAGAGCAATTTCTTGCTATTGCGAAATTAAATAAATCATTTATTCTAGTTGAGCCAAAAAATGGTGATATTGATGTTGATTCTATTATGCTTGAAATAGAAAGGATTTGGAATGAGAAATTTTAAAGTAAGTGAGCCGGTCGCTACGAGTGAGTCTAACAATTTAGTTGTCAATATGTTATTAGAAAAACTATATCATAAGCTTATAATTAACGACGTAGTTAAAACTGGAGCAAATGCCTCTCAATCTTCTGGTCAAGAAGAATATGTTGAATTGCTAGGCGAGCAATTTAATTTAGACCCGTACAGTCCTTATATTAATTTAAATAAAAATTTTAAGACTCCATTAAAGTATGTTGCACATGAATTAGACTGGTATAAATCAGAAGATCTTTCTATTATTGGGCATCCCGGCATTGAAAATAATCCAACATGGAATACATGCTGCACAAAAGACGATAAAAAAGAGATTAATTCTAACTATGGTTGGTGTGTGTTTTCGAAAGAAAATGGTTCTCAGTATGATAATTGTTTAGATATTTTAAAAAGAGATTCTACTTCTAGAAATGCAATTATCGTCTATCAACGTCCAGAAATCTATAAAGATTATAAGAGAGACGGGATGCACGATATGATTTGCACATTCTATTCTCATTTCTTTATTAGAAATAGCACACTTTATATGATTCATAGAATGAGAAGTAATGATATTAAATTTGGATTTATTTGCTCAGATCTAGCTTGGAACTGCTTTGTTTATCAGAACATGTTCACTGATTTGCAGGATGTCTATAAAGATTTAAAAGTCGGTGAAATTATCTGGTGCTCAGATTCAATGCACTTATATGCACGCCATTTTGATATTTTAAGAGAATACGTGGAGAATTCCAATAAATAATATGAAAGTATATGAAATTTTGTTTGAAGATGAGTATAATAATTTATATCAATTAGGTTATTATAAATCTTTGGCTTCTGCGGTTGACGATATTAACTCTGAATTGTCTGTATATAATATTAAATTAAAATATGATGATCTAAAAGAATATGCCGGTACCTTTGGTGCGTGTTTTGATACAAATATTGGCTATCTGATTGACGCGCCTGAAGATAGCGATGCCTATTCAATTAATATTAGAGGATTTATTTTAGATTCAGATACAATTATTAAGGATATAACAAATGCAAAATAAATTAACACCCTGTAATTTTTGTAAATATTATGTTGGGCACTCATGCGCGGCGCAAAAGTTTAATGAAATAAAGACTAATCCTATTTATTGTCAAGATGCCAAAAATGAGTATTATCTATGGTTTAAAAGCAATAAGTCTAAAAAAAGGAAAAATAATATATAAATGGAAAATATTAATGACTATTATTTAGAAGATACTGACAAAACTCAGATAAGTGATTGACCATTTAGTTCGTTTGATATCTTTAAGAATAAAATTGAAACCGCAAAAAATAAAGCTGAGCTTGCAGTGCAATATAT
>CAVBGZ010000129.1:0-7425 GCA_963595075.1 Waltera intestinalis | reverse complement strand
AGCTTCTAGTTTTTCCGACCGTATTTACAGACACTTTTCTTACCTCCGAAATAATTTATATTTATCTTCTATCTCCGAACTCTATACTTGTTATAGAGGGAATTTTCAATATCGTAAATTTTTGAATCAACTGTTCGAATGGATCTTGTATATCATTAAAAAATGCGATCACTCAGTATAATGTTGGGTCATTGTAGTAGTTTAGTGCAAGACTATCTAGTGTATCTTCTTGCTTGACCTTATGCGCTACTCACGGAAGATCTTTTATCATATTACTAGATAGACCATAGATTTCTTTTTTATCTTCTATATTATAATAATACGGTACGCCAGTATATCTACATGTGTAATCATATTGATTATATTTTTTGTTTTTAAGTTTATCCATTGTGCGTCTCCTGATAAATTAATCTTCTATATTCATTCCTTTTTTGAGGGTTTTTACTACACCTCTAAATGATCCATTTTTATATACCGTTGACGCATCATACGGATCAACCTCACTTACTGTAAAACTTACCTCCACCAACGCATATTTTCCATTATATAGAATTGGTTTTTTATATGTAACACCAACGCTGCTGGATACGATTCCCTTAATGAATAATTGATTCTCAATTCTAACTGCGACTAATGGCGGTTCTACTGCTTTATTGCTTAAATTATACTTAGGCACGGCAATTGCTTGTATTGCGTGTATAAGATTATCAACATAGTCTTCACCGGTCTTTTGCTTTGAGTTACTATAGTTTTCATTTATATCGTCCATTATATCTCGATGTAGATTTAGAGTTATTTGTACGCTTCTTGGGCCGGAGTGCTGATAGGTATATACAGGAGCAGATCTTCCAAGTGGCGTTGTTGGTGTAAAAGAAGAGTCCATGCTATCATTCAGTGTATCCGGGCAGCTTGGAAGTCTTCAGTATTGTAGATCGCTATCTAAATGCGAAATATATAAATAATTGTCTAATAGTATATTTGTTTTATTTGATCTTCCTTTTGCAGAAGTTGCCATAGTCATTTCCTCCTTATGCTCTACTTAGCGTATAAATCAGAATATATGTCTTCATTGTTTATAGTGTGTATAGTATTATATACCTTTACGTTATCTTTAGTAATTAATAAATAACTATTACTGTCCACTAAATTCTGCGCTTGCGAGTCTTTTAGATAGTCATTGTTACTTACCATACGGCTATCGATTGTATTGTAATAAGTTTCTACGTCTTTGTCAACATAGCCTAATATATCATGATTTATATCATTTTTATTACAACGGCTACTTTGCATTGAATTGTACAGTATCGGTCTAATTTTATCCTCTCATACTCCTCAGTCATTGAATGTTATACCGCTGGTTCTATTCGTATTTGCATCGGTAATTTTTTCATACGACATTGTCCGCTGCAGTCTTTCGATATTATCCGTAATGGTATCATCACTCGTTATCGCGTTTTTTGTTAAATATTCTATTAAACGATCTGCGAATGGGTGTGATACGCCAGAGTTAATTCTTAGTAGCTGCAAAGATGTTATAGGTTTAAAATTCTTAACTGCGTCTTCTTGTGGTATTGCTGAGTCCTTTAAAAACGTTTCATAACGTCAAAAACGGTTATTATATTCGGCTCCATATATATCTAACTTTTCATTACTTAGATTAGTAACTCAGTGATTAGAGGCGGTTTCCCATACTCGTACACTATTATTATTTTTTGTTATTTTTAGTACTTGACGCAAAATAGTATCGTTTCAGTGTGAATAATCACCTTCTAGCACTACTATAGAGGAAGTGTTCGCAACGGGCACTTTTATAAATAGCCTTAAATTATTTTCATAAGTAGAAATATCTTGAATATTTACTAAATTGCTCGTATCATATATTTCTGGAAAATTAAAATTAACCGTATGATATATCTTGCTAGACGCGGCTGGAATGCCTAGTTGTGCGTCATTCAAATATTTACTATATAGTGCGCAGCACACTTCTACTTTAGATCCACAGTCAAGCGCTATCGTATATTTCTGCCCAAGCATTATAGGGAATGAATATATTTTAAAACGTGTATCAGAAGAGTTTAGTATAACATCTCCGGTGTTTAGATATATATTCTGGCACACATTGTTGCTGAAACAATTATAAAGCGGCATAAGGTCTATATTTTTATAGTCTCTTATAAATCTTAGAAATCAGCCTAAATATTCGTGTGTATATGAATCATACGCATTTGACTTAATCTGCAGATTTCTAGTATAGTTTCTTATGCGTTGTCCAAAAGTATAAGTCGGCATATCTGTTTTTAATCATTTACCTCCGTTATACTTTGGTAAATTAAAGTCTGCTAATAACTGTTTTATTTCTCCAGTAAATATGTTATAACTATTAAATTCGATCATTTATGCTCTACCTCCAGTCTAATAGCGATTAGGGGTCATTGCCTGCGTTCACGCAGAAGAATCACCCATATCTACCTTAAATGATAGTGTACCAGATGTTACGTCTTGTAATAATCTGTATACTAACAGTAAGTTATCATTGATATCTGTGGTTGTCGCCTCATTATTTTCTTCTTGCGCGGTAGCAACTTGCGCATTTGCGCTGTCGGTAGCATCCGTCATGGTTTTTGAGTATACATCGCCACTAGAAGAATTTCCGACATAACCAGAGCTCGAATAGGTTTCGCCACTCGTAGTTATTAATCCTGTTCCAGCGCCTGTACCTCTTTGTACAATAGTATTACTTCCGACGCCAAAAGCTTTCAATAGTCCACTTCCAGTGATTCCGCCATTGCCACCTGCACTAAGTATGCTGGTAATGCCAGAGATAAGACTTCCGCCAAGTGCAGAGGTGCTCATTAAGTCAGCTACGTTAAATGTTTGTGCTGGGCCTGTTCCCATAACAAGGGGAGTAGAGAAATCAATACCGCCAACAGTGCTCTTCAGCATTTGCGCCATATTATATACCATGTATAGCGCTGGATTGTTGGCGATTCCGGCGGCTAAAGAATAAGTAATATTATCTTTAAGATTTTCCAGCAGCTCTGCTTGACTTGTTCTTGAGTACATAGAATTTGCCATTTTGGTTAATTGTGACATAAAGTTGCTGTATTTAAGATTACTGGACGCGATATTGCTGGTATCAGTCGTGCTAATATTGTTAACCGCTTTTAGATCTGACGCAGATAATCCAAAGACCGCTGCATATTGCTGCGCTACTACATTATTATCCTTAGTCTCGTTGTAGATATCTTTCAGATATTCTACCATTGCGCGCATTAACTTGTTAGTATCAGAGTCATTGAGCCCGTCCGCTAGTATATCTGCAACTGATATTCCAGCATTATTTGCAGCCATTACTATTAAATTACCTGCGCCATCACTAGTAATTCCGGAAATATCACCAGCGGCAACTTTACCGAGCGCTGCCGCTATGCTAGAAACGCTGTTTTGCTTCATACCTACAGAGTAGAATGACCCTGTTCATTTCTGAACTTGATATTCAAACTGTACTGATTGCTCCTTATTCATGAGCGCCTCAGCTTCTTCCAGACTACTTTGTATACCTTCCATAATTGAGCCCATGTACTCAGTAGTTTCATACATATTATTTAGGAAGCTAGTCAGTGCTGATTCCATTCCAAGTCTCGCCGCGGTCGAATCTTGCTGCTGAATACGCACAAGTCTTAATAATGAGCTGCTTGTTGCGTTAAAGGTATCTGCTACTTTTTCAGAAATTGTTGCTAAAAAAGCTCTCTGTTCAACATTATACGATATACCTTGCTTCACCATACTCTGGACTTTGTCGGCTAATGTTGATTGTTTTATTAGAGGAGAAATAGCCGCTGCGCCAGTTATATCTTTAGATATTTGATCTCAATAAGATCCAGCTGACGTCGCATTTTTAGAGCCCTGCAACCTAGTGTCTATACTCGATTTCTTGCTTGCAATTTGCGTAATTGTTCCATTGAGTGCTTGGGTATATGTTGCGAGTGCGGAAGTAAGAGAAGATAATCCTACTCCATCGCTAAATGCGTCTGCGATCGATGACGCTAACTCTTTTAAGTTGCCGTTTTTAATGGCGCTATAAATATCACTTCCATGTTCATCACGTGCTTGTGCGTTTGCACGACTTTCAGCGTCTTTTGCAAGTAGTTTGTCTAATTTACTTTGATATTTATACTTTTTTTCTACAGCCTCAAGTTCTGTTTTTTGCTGCGCTTCGAGTCTTTTTTTCTCGTTCGCGTCAGTGGTATCCTCTATTTTCTTTTTGTATTTTTCTTGTATTTTTGCCTGGGCTTTGGCTGTTTTTTCGGCGTCTTTCTTTCTAAATTCATTAAGACGTTTTTCGCTTTTTTCTAGCTGATTAGAGTATGCGTAATCATACGCTTCTACTACCTCTTTATTTTGCTGTCGCTTAAATTCTGTAATCTTTTGCTCAGTTTCTTTTTGTTTATCTAGACTATATTGGCTAAAATTATCCATTATAGCCTTAAGATCTGCAAAATCTTGTTTAAGACCATTTGCCATAAGCGTTTCCTCCTCCTAGGCTTTATTTATTTCTTCTACTATTTTCTTGTAATTCGTCTAATTTTTTCTTATCAAAATCATGCTGCTGTTTTATACAATCTATTAAATAGACTCTATCTTGAAAAGCAAGATCTAATACATCAGTATAGCTTGTATTTAGATTTGTGCTAATGTATCAGCATTCTTGTACGATTTCTCTATATCTTTTTGGCCCGTACGCTTTTCCGTCTTTAGATAGTAGTGGGTCTAAAAAACTCCGGTCCAAGGCGAAAAAACGTTAATATTTCTTCTCCGCAATCTGGACATGTTACATAAAGCGAATTATCCACTCCAATACAGTTATTTAACTTTTCGCTGTTGTTTACTATTTTAAGCATATCCATTGCAGGTAACTTATTAATGAAGCCTTCAATTTTTATTGGATCCGCCGCTTCTCCATCGATAGATTCTATAATTGTAGAGAGCATAATCAATGTTTCAAAATTAATAGATGCGTCTTTGTATTTTCTCTTCATCTCTTTCGTCTTAGCTTCAATTTCATCTAACATTCTTGGAGTTTCAAATTTAATAGAAATTGTGTGTCCGCTTTTTGGAAGAGTAAATGTCTTGTATTTTGCAAATTCTGCTTCATCAAATTCTTTTACTTTCAGCTCATCTAAATGCGCAACAGTTTCTACTGAGTTATTTCCGCAGTGCGGGCATCCAACAATAATTTTATACTCATCTCCATAAGTAACAACCCTCAACTTGTGCAGCAGGAATTCATAATCTCCTAACGCCATGTCATAAACATTTACCGCAGGTTTTTCGAGCATACACCCTTCAATAATATCAGCAAGTGTTTTAAACGGTGTCGTGCTCGGATTAAGTCTCTTCATTTCGTCTCTTGCTGTCATTGATCGTAATTCAACATTTGGATTAACTGATACATTATATATTAATCCTTTTGAAGGAAGTATGTATCCTTCTGCAATAGTGTAATCGGTCTGTCTTTCTGCCATAAATAATTTCCTTTCAATGTTTCTACTCTTCTCTGTTTTCAAAATATTTGCAAAGAATATCACGAATCAGCGCCGAGAGTGTCATTCTTCTTTCTTTTGCGAGATCGGTTAATCTCTTCTTTAGCGGTAAAGTTGATTCAAATGTTTGCATAATTTTGTCACTTCTATCAATCTTTTTTCTGCCCATAGATTTCCTTTCGCTGATTAAACATCAATATAATTTAGCACATAATGTCAAATAAATTTATTAAATCTATTTCTACAAATAAAAAAAGAGACTAATAAATAGTCTCTTTTTTCTATATTAGAATAACTAGCTCCGAGTTATTTGCAAAATGTGATTTATTTGAGATATTGTCGACTATATAATTTTTATACTTATCAGTTTTATCAACGACAAATAGATATTTTTTACATTTAAAATTTTTTAGACATGTTTCTATCCATTCATCCGCAGATAATACTTCTATATCTTGGTGCCAGTTTTCTTTATTTCCGTAAGGAGGACATGTGAATAGGCATTCATGTGTTTCTTTTATATATAATGAATCTTTACAGTATATTTCTGCGTCTAATTTTAATAAATTTTTTAATTTATTGCTCTCTTCTACCGTGATTGAATTAATATCATATCCTATATACTTTTTATTTGCTGCACACGCTCCTAGCATTCTTCCTGAAAATCCTGCGCATGGATCAAAAATAGTATCAAAATTATTTAAATACTTTTTTATTATATATTTTGCTGTGGCCGGTCTAAACAACGAAACTTTTGGTGCCAGCTTTGATATAGAAAATCCATTAACTATATCCATTGGAGTTAGATTATCTCCTTTATACTTTAATCGATTTTCTATTGTTTTATATAATTGCTCATCGTCGTACCATGCATCACAAGGTGCTTTATGACCTAACACATTGCATCTTCAGATAGAAGGGTGCGCCGATGTTATAATATTTATTGCACTATTGTCTCTATAATTATTTACATCATGTGAACACAGCTTTTGATACTGATCAATTATTTGCGTTTCACTTAGAGAATATATAGGAAAGTCAATTTGACGAAATTTCTCAAAATATTCATTTGCTTTATTCTTCATACAATTCATTTTCAGAATAATATACAATATAAGCAAGATTATTCTTTTTAGCTGTCTCAAACTTTAAAGGATCTGCTTCCGTCCATACTTTTATTGCATTTTTATAATATTCAGACTCTTTCGCTTTTTCCTTCCAGCAATTTAACTTATTTATATCTGTTTCATTTTCTTGATCAAACCTATGTCCGCCATGCGTCCAACTGATATTTAACTCTATAAATAGATCTTTTGACTTTATATAAAAATCGCAGGCAAATGGATAACGCTCATCTTTATATTGACGACATACGTCTTCTATTCCATATTTTTCAATTAGGTATCTATAGTATCGATCTTCTGGCGCTGACGTGTTAAGAGTTCCGTTTTCACGCTTAGTTTTATATTCATTCTCTTTTATTTCATGTTTATTCTTTTGATATTTTTCTTTCCAATCATTAGATGACCAGTAGTTTGTACAGTTATAGCTTTTTTTGAGCGTTTGTATCGATTTTGCTTTGAATTGTTCTGATTGTATATAGTTGGCAACCCCATATTTTTTGAGACACGTATCACTCGCACGTTGTCTGTTATTATAGTTTTTATTATTGTATTTTTTTAATTTGATATTATTAATTTTTTGTTTAACAGCATCCGCTGAAATTTGCCAATCTACCCCATACTTTTCTTGGTTGGTTTTGATTGACTTGTCTTTGAATTCTTGTGTCTGCATAAAAAAATCAACGCCATATTTTTCACGACAATTTTTAATTCTATTATTAATTTCTAGTTTTTTAGTTTCTTCTTTTGTTCGTTGGCTG
>CAVBGZ010000128.1:0-7564 GCA_963595075.1 Waltera intestinalis | reverse complement strand
TGTAGTTGACGCAGAAAGTGCTTTTGATGAATATAAAACAAACCTATTGGATATATCAGATAAAGTTATTTTTGTGATAGATCAAAGTTATAACACGGTATATGCTACAAACACTTTTTTAGCAAATGTTAATGGAATAAGCACAGAAAAATATATTTTTTTATGTAATAAGTTTGAAAAAGAATCATATAATGCACTTATTCTTCCGGAAATTACATTGAAATTCAGTATTAATGAATATATTAATTATATGGGGAATATGGGTAAGGATGCTGTTAAGAATCTTGTGAATTCAAATGAAATACGAAAAGTATCATTTTTAATACTATAGAGGAGGTGCAGTATTGAGCGGGAAAATACTTGTACAATTTAACATGATAAAAAGTAAGCGGACAGTTGATATTGAAATACCTACAGATATTACTGCTCGTGAACTTATTATTGGGCTAAATGAAGCGTATAATTTAGAAATTGATATAACAAATGTAAAAGAATGTTTTTTGAAGTGTGAAAATCCGATTGCTTTAGTGAAAGGAAACAAATTGTTGAGCGAGTTTGGTCTTAGAACGGGGACTATTATCAACTACACAGAATAGGAGGATTAAGTGGAAGTAAATAAGTACAAGATAATTATATCAAATAAAAATATTTACGAAGAAATCGAGATGCCTGTTGATGCTAAAGTATATCGTGTTGGAACATCGATTGAATCAGATTATAGATTATATAGAGATGCATTTTTTGAGGATGTTCAATTGGTTTTTACGAATAACGATGGCAAGTGGATGGTAATGTGTTCGGATAATATTTATATCACATTAGGGGATACAAAAAGACTATTGACAAAAACCCTTGAACATGGAGATGTTTTTTTTGCTAAGTATCAAGAGTCAAATAATGATGTGTTTTCCGTTGAATTTATGGTTGACTTTGATAGTGAAATTCACTCCTTCGAAAGGAAGATATGTATTCAACAAAACCCATTTAAGATAGGAACAAATAAAACTAATAACATTATTATTAACAGTATGTATGCTACAAACGATAATATTGAGTTGCAGCCATGTAATTCGGGTTATAAGATTAAAATAATATCGACAACATATGGGGTTTATAAAAATGGCAGCAAAATTCAAGATGGCGAAAACATTGAAAATATGGATTTCTTTTCGCTTGGAGATATTTCTTTTTATTTGAAAGACAACTCACTTTGGACAGATATATCAGATAAATGTATTGTTAATAATGTTGCCACAGAAGATCATAAGCAAAAAAAACACTACCCGCTTTTTGTTAGAAATTCGAGAGTACAGTATACAATTTCCAATGAAAAAATCGGTTTATTAGTTGCTCCAAATAAACCCAAAAAACCGGATCAGAATTTGGCAATGACCCTTTTGCCAGCTTTGGCTATGCTGGCATTAACAATTGTGGTAAGAGGATTTATGAGTAATTCCAGCAATAATTCATTTATTATTTTTAGTGTTTGCTCTATGTCAATGGGGATTATAACGTCAATTGTATCTTTCGTGTCGGCAAAAAGAAAATATAAAAGAGAATGTCTAGAGAGGGTTGAACAGTATAATTCTTATATTGCAAAAAAGCGACAGGAAATAGAATTAGCCAGAAAAAAAGAAAAGAAAATACTTGAAAAAATATATTTTGATACAAATACCAATGTAGAAAATATTTCAAATTTCAGTTTAAATTTGTTTGATAGAATTCCTACGGATGATGACTTCTTAAGGTTGTATATAGGTAAAGGATTAGTAAAAGCTCATAGAGAACTAGATTATAAAAAGCCTGAATCATTTGAGACAAATGATGAATTGGCATGTATTCCTGATGAACTTACATCTGAATATAAGATGATTCCTGACAGTCCTATTACTATTGATTTGAAAAAGAATAGTGCTGTTGGTATTTGTGGTAAAAAAGAAATGAATAAAGTGCTATTTAAGAATATTCTCATTGATGTCATTTCTAGACATTATTTTGGAGATGTTAAATTATTCCTTTTAATTGATGATGTGCAGGAATATAGCTGGGTAAAAAGAATCCCACATATTTATGCAGCAAATGGGATGAGAAATATTGTTTTCGATTCAGAATCTAGAAATAATGTATTTGAATATTTATACAAGGAATTGACAATTAGACGTAGTATGAAATCATGTGCTGGACTTCCTTACTTAGTGGTTTTAGTAATGAATGAATGGGGAATAAAAACTCATCCAGTGTCACAATTTATTGAAAATGCAAAAGACATTGGAGTTTCGTTTGTTTTTTGGGGAGAATCTAAAGAAGAAATACCATTATACTGTGGCTCTATTATTTCAATAAAAGATAATAATAAGGGAGAGTTGATTGATTCGCACAAGGGCGAAGAAAAAATAGAGTTTTCTTTTGGCAGTATCTCAGATTTAGAAATGGAGAAGATTTCCCAAATATTGGAACCAATATATTGTGAGGAGATAAGTCTTGAAAGTTCATTAAGAAAAAGTATTAGTCTATTTGAGTTACTTGGAATTTATTCGGTAGACGATATTGATCTTATTCAAAATTGGAATGAAGCAAGAGTATGGGATACTATGGCTGCTCCAATTGGTGTAAATTCAAAAAATGAAATTGTGTCTTTGAATTTACATGAAAAATTCCATGGACCACATGGTTTGGTTGCAGGTACTACTGGTTCGGGAAAAAGTGAAATTTTGCAGACTTATATTCTTTCAGCTGCAATACTATTTCATCCGTATGAAGTCAGCTTTGTTATTATAGACTTTAAAGGTGGTGGAATGGTAAATCAGTTTAAAGACTTACCACATTTGATAGGTGCAATAACTAATATTGATGGTCGAGAAATAAATCGCTCATTAAAATCAATAAAAGCAGAATTATTAAAGCGGCAGTCATTGTTTGCGGAAGCAAATGTGAATCATATTGATAAATATATTCAATTATATAAGAATGGAAAGGTTAAAATTCCTTTACCTCATTTAATAATAATAGTAGATGAGTTTGCTGAATTAAAAGCTGAACAGCCTGAATTTATGAAAGAGTTAATCAGTGCAGCTAGAATAGGTCGAAGTTTAGGAGTGCATTTAATTCTCGCAACGCAGAAACCATCAGGACAGGTTAACGAACAAATATGGTCAAACTCAAAGTTTAGATTATGTTTGAAAGTTCAGAATAAAGAAGATAGTAATGAAGTATTAAAATCACCACTTGCTGCTGAGATTAAGGAACCTGGACGAGCATATTTGCAAGTAGGCAATAACGAGATATTTGAGTTGCTCCAGTCAGGATTCAGTGGGGCATCAGAAAAAGCGAATACATCTAAGGAAAAATCCTATATTATTTCGCAGGTGGATATTAGTGGAAGAAAAAGAATTGTGTATGCAAAGAAAAAAGCAAATAGTTCAAAGAGTAGTCGTACACAGCTAGAAGCAATAGTTGATTATGTAAGGGATACTTGTATTGAAAATGGAATTGAGCGATTACAAAATATCTGCTTACCTCCATTACCAAGTATAGTGAATATTGTTGAAACAAATAAAGGTAATGGTATGGTTTCCATTGGAATATATGATGATCCGGATTCTCAATATCAAGGGGATGCATTTATAAATATATCCAATGAGAATTATATGATTATTGGTTCTTCTGGCACAGGAAAAACAAATTTCTTACAAGTAATTATTCGACAAATAGTAAATTGCTATTCGCCTAAACAGGCAAATATCTATATAATGGATTTTGGTGCTATGTATTTAAAAAATTTCCAGGATTTATGTTATGTTGGTGGTGTTGTGACAATTTCTGAAGAAGAAAAATTGAAGAATCTGTTCAAACTATTAGTTGAGGAAATTAGTGCTAGAAAAGAGAAGTTTTTAAGCATAGGAATCAGTTCTTACTCTTCATATGAAGAGGGAGGATTTGAAGATATCCCAAGAATATATGTTTTGTTGGACAATTACACTGCATTTCGTGAAATATATGGTGATACATACGAAGAAGAGTTTATTTATATTTTGCGAGAAGGTTTAGCTTGTGGAGTGAATGTTATCTTGTCGAATTCACAAACTTCTGGTTTAGGATATAAGTATATGTCCAATTTTGCTGGTAGAATCGCACTTCACTGTAATGATTCGTCAGAGTATAGTAATTTGTTTGATCGTTGCAGAATGCAACCCAAGGATGAAGTGGGCAGAGCACTTTGCATGATGAATAAAGAAATATACGAGACACAGATGTTTCTTGCATTTGAAGGTGAGAAGGAAATAGATCGTTCGAATACCATTAAAAAGTATGTTTCTGCTGTTAACAGCCAAAATGAAGGGGCAAGAGCAAAGGCAATTCCAGAAATACCAGAAGTGCTTTTGATTGATTACATAGAAAATAATTATAGAAACTGCCAAGTAAAATACAAATATCCAGTTGCTTTGAATTATGAGGATGTAGATTTAGTCTCTAAAGATTTTGAAAAGATAAATGAATTAAGCATTGTAGGTAATGAAAGTTCAAGACGGTTAGACGTATTAAAATCGTTACTGTTTTCGATGGAGTATTATGTATTAGAAAATACATTTAATCTATACATAATCGATGACGTAAATAGACAACTAAAAGATTTCAAAGAGAAAATGTACACAGAAGAATATACGCTTGATTACAGTCGAATTGGAGAAATAATTATCGACTTAGAAGAAAAATTCGAAGAGAGATATAATTCACTTCTTCAAAATGAAGGTGGTGAAAAGATTAGGATGCCATTACAAATTGTTGTTATTAACAGCAAGGAAGCAATAGAATATATCAGTTCGAATAAGCAAATTTTAGAAAGATATAATAAATTGGTAAAGCAATATAAAGCGTTAGGCATCAGTTTTATTTATTCGAATATTGAAGATGTTAATGTACCATATGGTGCTCCTGAAATATTAAAGAGACAGAAAGAAAATAAAAAAGTATTAATAACAACATCTAAGTTAAAAGATTTCAAATTCTGTGAGCTACAATCGTCTGTTGTGAGAAATATGAAATCTTTGGAATTTGGAGATGCATATTTGCTTGATGGAACAGATATTTCGAGAATAAAAATTTTGGAGGTGAAATGAAATGGCTAAAGATACAAGAGTATCTGGTTCGGAATTTTATTTAGATACGGCTAGTTTTGATGAAGCTGCTAAATTGTGTAAAGATTTAGCTGAAAAAATGACATCGTTGAAGAACAATATGGATGGGAAAAAAAATAATTTAATGTTTTCTTGGGCTGGGGCAGGAAGAGATATGTTTGAAAAAAAATATCGAGTCTTGAGTCAGCAATTTGGAGATTTAAGTGATGACTTAAGAGATATATCAGAAAGTATATATCAGATGGAACAAGAATACATACAAGCAGACACAGATTTAGCGAAAGCTTTAGATGGTTCTGACAATAGATATTAATTTTGCCTGGGAGGGATTTAGATGGCTTCAAGTAGTTGGTTAAAAACTCAACGTAGTGGAAAAGTTTCCGAGAGGGATACACTCGTTAGAAGAAAAAACGGTGTCGATACTATCATTAGGAAGATTGGAACAGATTTTGATAATGATGTGACAAATATTAACAATATGATTACTTATTGTTCAAGTTATTATTCTTCCGGTCTTAAGGGAAGAAAGAAATCCATATCTTCTGATATTGATTCCATAAAGGAAAAATATGATAGTTATGATACGAAAATTAACTCTAGTAAGACAAATTTACAAAATGAATCAAATAGATGTCAGACAAGGATAGATACCCTAAATTCTGAAATTGCATCATTGGATTCACAAATTCGAACAGCCGAGTATAATGAAGAACAAGCTAGAAAAAAAGCGTGGGAAGAATATTTGGCTTCATTGAAAGGGGGAAAAACTAAATGAGTGAAGTTAGGATTGTATATTCGTCTCTGGAGGATGCGGTTGATTATGCGTCAAAAGCAAGAACAAAAATAGATAATTATATTACCCAAATAGGAAAGGTAATAAATACCTCCATAAGTAATCTGAATGGATCTGATTCATACGGATATGCTCAATCAGCAGCTAATTTAGCAGCACAAAAAACAAATGATTTGGCAGCTAAGAAAACGTATTTTGTTAATTTGGAGAATTCACTTAATAGTGTTATTTCAACGGCAAAATCTGTTGATTCTACAGTAGCAACTAATATTTCATCAATAGCTGAAGGATACATTGAAAAAAGAAAGTGGTATGAGGCAGCGGGTGATTGGATTTATAATACATTTTGCGTTGATTTGGCTAATCATTTTTCTTTAGTTAGGGATTTTGTTGATGGCTTGAAATGGGTAGGTGACAAAGTAGGAAATGTTTTAGACAAAGTGCATGATTGGTTCAAATATGGTGATGGAAAATATGTTTGGAAAATAACAACCGCTCTTGTAGGAATAGTAGTTGCTGCAGCAGGTACAATAGCAGCAATTTGTGCCATACCATTTTCAGGTGGTTTATCGATTCCTTTTGTTATCGGTTGCATAGGGGCACTAGCAACATCTATAGGTGCAATCATAACTATAGGAAATTCATTAGCAACTATTTACACTAATGGAAAGGCGCTGACGTTGAGTGGCGATCCTTTTGATGATGATGATGGAAATCCGGGAGCTGCTAGATATTATGGTAGTACAAGTAAAATGAGTGAGTATTTTGAGAAGTTTGATTTTGGCGATAAAGATACAAATGAAGGATTTAAAAAAGCAGGAAAAGTTATAGATACTACAAAGGTTGTAGCGGATACGACAGCATTTGTTTGTAATATTGCAAACTTGGGAAATGTAAAAGACTATAGGGTAACCACCAGAAACGATAACATTAATTTTAGATACAATGGTGATAAATGGTATAAAGGTTATAGCTTTACATGGTCAAACATAAAAAGAAATATATTGCATGACATGGGAAGAACTGCGACTACAGGCGAATTCAAGGATGGTTCTTTTAAAATAAAACTTACATCGTCTGATAAGGTTAGTAAGTATTCTGTATATTTTAAAGATAAGAAATTTGAATTAGGAAAATTTACATTCAATTTTAGTAAGGAGACCTATAGTATTCCTGAAAAGCTAGTGAAAGCCTTTAATGTTACTAAAACGACAGATAACACAATGAATTTTTTGAAGAATGTTGATGGATTATATGATTTTTATACAGAGTCAGATAAGAGCTTTGATGGTTCAATAAAAGCTCTGAAAAATGTTACTGGAATTGGGAAAAATTCGAAAGCATTTTCAATTTTTGATAAATATGGTACAAAGACTGTAAAGACAATTGAAGATGTTGTTGGTTTGATTGGAGGTTAAATATGAATATTTTGGTTGATAGTGGATTAAAAAAGAAAATTCAAATAGAGAATCGTAAACATAGAAGAGGTATTTATTATTTGTGGCTTTTTGAAAAAATATCTTTAGTTTTGGTTATTGCATATGCGGTATTATTTCCAATTTATTGTGTGGTAACAGGTAATTTGATTCAAACAAATATGAGAACTGGACAGAAGAGTTATTTTGCACTTTCTGCG
>CAVBGZ010000127.1:0-7588 GCA_963595075.1 Waltera intestinalis | reverse complement strand
GTATAGATGGACATGCTTGATTTCTTTTTTGCTGGAACTTTAGGAACTCCCGCCCAGAATCTAGTCTTTTGCTCTGCTATTTTTTCTCTTGTATCAGAGAAATCCATATTAAATGGAGGATTTGATACAACAAAATCGAATTGTCTTAAGTGCTTTTTATCGTCCGATTTATGATAAGGATCTGTTAATGTATCGCCTTGAATAGCATTATCCAATGAAGAAACAAGATTGTTTAAAATGAGATTCAGTTTAAGCATCTTATTACTTCTTTGAGAAATATCCTGAGAATATATCGTACATTTCTCTTCTCCAACTTCATGAGCTAATGCCATGAGTAATGTTCCAGTCCCCGCAGAAGGATCGTAAATTTCAATATTATGGAAATCCTTTTTACCACCGACTAAAAGTTTAGCCATGATAGTCGCAATTGAATGTGGGGTATAATATTCAGCATATTTACCACCACCAGCGGTATTATAATCTTTGATCAAATATTCAAAGACTGCAGCAAAGAAGTCATAATGCTCTTTAAAAGTATCTTCAAATGAGAATTTGACAAGCTTATCAATCAAAGCTCTTGCAAAATTAGCTCTCTTTGATTCATCGGTTACAAACACTGTAATTTTTTCAAAAAGAGGAACTCTTGTATTTTCAGCAGTTTGGGTTGAGAAAATATCGATATTCTTATCAGCAATATCAGTCATTGCACTATCAAAAATAAGGTCGAAATCACCTTTTGTCTGTTGGTTCCATAGATTATAAATCAAGTGTTCCGGATAGAGTCTTGGGACATCAGGCGATAGCTTATCAAATAAATCCTCACGCTCTTTTTCAGACAAAGATGCATATTCAGTTTCCCAATGTTCAGCATTTCTTATTTTATCTGATTGCTTCTTGATTTCATATCCAAACTTGTCATTGAGAAATTTGTAAAGGAACACTTGTGTAATAATCTTATATTCATTACCGTCGTTTCCTAATCCATATGATTGACAAGCTGACTTCAGGTCATCGATCAGCTTTATTGTTTGTTCTTTAATATCCATATCTTCCTCCGTTAAATACTATATGTGTTTCTATACTGTTCTAGATATTGTGTTGCAATTCTAGACTGAATGAATAATCTGTCCTCTCTAGAATTATCCAAACCGAGTTTATCCATTCCTTTTGAGATTTCTTGCATAACAGTCTGTTCAAAATAAGCATCCTTTTTTAGTATATCATTTCGGTCATACACCTTTTGATCGATAGTATTTTTTATTTCGTTCAAAGTTGCATAAATATCGATTTCGAATTGTGAAATAATAGGCTTTTTACCCTCTTGAACACGTTTCGTATTTTCTTCTCTTATTCTCTTATGTGCTCGAGCAAACTTTACATCACCATGATATTTATTCACCAAGACTTTGTTTTTAGTTTGCAATTCCTTTAATTTTTTTAATGTTTTTTCAATTTCTTCATATTCACTTTTATATGCTTCGACAGAATCAATTTTAAAGCCGAATTCTTTAAATCTTTGAGCAAAAGCCTCTTTCAACGATACAAACTCTGGATCTTCTTGATCTTCGTTATCGACAAAACCACGAATTGTCTTTTGCCAAAGCTGATTAATATTCTCTTCCTCACCAGCAACAATCTTTAGTTCCTCGTTTGGAAGTTCTTCAAACTTAAACTTTATATCTTGCATAGCATCATTAATCAAAACCTTTGAAGAGTTATCATTAATTAAATTTTCTTTTTGATTGATTGTATCTATGCAATGTTGAATTTCAGATATAAGCATTGGAAGTTTAGGTAAATCAATTTTTGAAACTTTTTCTTTTAGATCCTCATCACCAAAAGTTCTTACAAGATTGTAGCAATCACGAGCGGTTACCAACGCCTTCTTTAATTCTAAAAGGATAGTCTTGTCTTCAATTGTTGAAACTTCAGAACTGAATTCCTCAGCATTATCAGTGTTATAGTCAAACAAGACCTGTTGCACTTCTTTCAACTGTTTAATAATTTCTTCCTTATCTTCAATTACAGAAGCAAATGTATTTGGTGGAACATCATCGCCCGTTTGATTTGGATCATTGAACTTGCTTAATTCCTTCATATAGGCTTGATTCGTTTCATCAAAATTTTTCTTGATATCAGCAAAATCGATAATATAACCATATTTGTTATCTTTATAAGGTCTGTTAACTCTCGTTATCGCTTGCAATAGATTGTGATCTTTTAAAGCTCTGCCAAAATAAAGTTTCTTTAATCTAGGCGCATCAAACCCTGTTAAAAGCATATTAAAAACAATCAAAATATCTATTTTGAAATATTTTTTGAAATCATTTATTTTTCTCTTTTGAGTCTCTTTATCATCACTGTCAAATAAAACCAAGCCAACTTTATAATGGGTTGGATTTGATGAATTTGCATTCAATTCGTTTTGAATTTTATCGAAATTAGCGAATATCTTTTTGGCCTGTTCACTAGTTTCGCAAATGATCATCCCACCTAAAGTATTGTCATTTCTTAAAATACGGAAGGTAGTAAAATCGTTGATAATATAGCGAATTAATTCATTTACATACGAATCATGTTCAACTATTAATGATCTTTTGATGTCTTTCTTTTGAACAAGTTTCTCGATACTTTCATATATTTCAGAAAGTTTTTCTTTGTACGAAGTCTCAATAGGTTCTCTAATAATTTTCAAAGTATACCCATCTTCAATAGATCGATCATAATAATAGGTGTGAAAATAATTGCCAAAGACTTTCCATGAAGCCCTTTCCTCTTTCAATAATGGAGTTCCGGTAAGAGCAATTTTCACAGAATTTGAATCAGCATCAAATAGATTTCCTAAGAAACTACCTTCTGGTTTATATCCTCTATGAGCCTCATCGATAATGAAAATTCTTTGTAAATTTGTAGCATAAGCTGGTAAAACCACCTTTTCGTGGTCCTCAGCAAATCTTTGTATGTTGGCAACCGTGATTTCTCTACTGCCGTCTTGGTTCTCGAGAGATTGATTTGTTCTGAACTGTTTCATTAGTTCTTCTCGCGAGTTGGCAGTATTCACTTTCAATCCTCTAGCCTCAAACTCGCCTTTAGCTTGTTCAAGCAAGTCAAGCCTATCGACTATAAAATAAAATTTAGCCACCTTACTTTGCGAAGCGTAATAATCCGTCAATATTTCATTTAAATAATAAGATAGCTCCGTTTTTCCACTTCCTTGCGTATGCCAAATAACACCTGACTTTACCCCTTCAGATAATTTCTTTGTTATTGCTAAGGATGCAAAGAATTGAGAATAACGCATAATATGCTTTTCATCCCTAATCAACAATGAGCCATCATCCTCTTCTTCAGTACTAGTAACATAGCAAAGACCGTATTTTAAAATATACAAAAGCCTTTCCTTGCTACACATCGAAGTAAGAATTCTATTCGTTGGAGTATTTATATCTAAATTAGTTTGATACTCAGGTGAAGTATGAATAACTTGGCAGTTGTAGTCTGATAATATTTTCTTTTCAACTGCAGGATCTATATCTTTATATGGATAATTCGCATTATAAGGAGCAACACTCAAACCTTTAGGATTTTCTTCACGAAATAAATTGAAGAAAGCTTTTTTCTTTGAGATTGTCGAATAGAAAGCTCCTTCTAATGGAACAATGCCCCCTAAGGTGTCGTATTCCTTATTGTCAGAAAATATCATGAATTGGGTTTCATTTAAAAATCTCCTGAATTTTCTATTTGGAAATCTAACATTATTGATCCTATTGCTTTCCGCAATCATTCCGCCTTTGTTATTAGGCTTTTTGACCTCACAAAAGACAAGAGGTAATCCGTTAATAAATATCGAGATATCAGGTCTAAATTCATCCTCATCTCTTTTACAAGTGAATTCAGCAGTAAATTGAAAGTCATTATTCTCAATATTATCAAAATCAATTAGTTTTACCGGAGAAACAGCTTTTAATCTTTTATAAAAACTTCTACCTAAATCATCATTATCCAATTCTGCTTTTATTGTTTTAAGGATTTCTTCTACACTGCCTTCATAATCAGGATTTAGTTTTTTAAATTGTGTCCTAAAAACATCAAGCAAAATGTTTGTATCAGGATCATATTTTATATTGGCATCATTTTCCAAAATTTTGCCATAATATTCATAACCAAGCCTAGTTAAATGAACTAGAGCAGGCATTTGAACTCTTGTTGCTTCATTAAAACCATTTGCCATAATTAATCTTCTACCTCTATTTCATATTTTTCAAAATAAGGCTTCAGCAGCCTTTTTGCTTTGATTGTCGGATAATGTTTTCCTGTTTCCCATCTATTTACGGTTGCAAAAGAAACACCAAGTTCTTCTGCAAACTCCATTTGGGATAATATCATCTTGCTTCTAAGTTTCTTTATAGCTTCCTGATAAGTCATAATCCAATCTCTCCATATTTTTACTCATTGATAAAATTATAACATTTTTATTGCTTTTTCGATAGATAAGTGTCTCGAGTTTTTTAAAAAAATCCACAAAAAAAGATCCATAGGATTGGACTATCCTATGGACCCAAGTTGTTTCAAAGGTTAAATTTTGAAATTTATAAGATTATCGATTATTGACGATATGCTCTAGTATAGAAGTTGAGTGATGCTGTAACTTCGGACATATTTACATCAGTATTGTTATTGGTGTTCATAACGTATGGGTCAGAGCCTTCATACCAAGCAACACAGGTTATAGTGAGAGAGTTGCCAGTTGCTGTACCGACTTTACCAAGGTTGAATTTATTGGAGGATAATGAGTCAGTTTCATTTACATCGGTAACCTTTGCAGTAGTATCGCTGATAGCAACATAATCATTATCACCAAAGGAACTATATGTTGGAGTCTTGGTGTAATACTCGGTTCCACTTGTGAATGAAGTTAATTTTCCAGCACTAGTATAGTCCGAACCATTCTTGGTGTAATACACGGTGTCTGAATCCGGTGTCTTTCCTTCACTTGTATCAGCTTTGGTATACAAAGTCGTGCTGGCATCAACATGTGTCTTGACGTCATCACCGCCGAGAACCAAACATTTAGAAGATGTCATGAATGCAATACGGAAGCCTGGCATAGTGGTTGGATCAGTCGATGTCGTTGCACTATTTGTGAATGAAGAACCTGCTACATCTATGAAGAGATAATCCGTCGTATTTGTTGTTTCAGCTTCAAGACTGAAAGTCATAGTCCAAGAAACACCATACCAGATGTTTTGATTAGTACCGGTTCTAGCTAACCATTTGTTTGCCGTAGTTGAAGCTGTTGAGGATTTAGCAGTTGTTTCGTTTCCTAAATCACTGAAGGAATCAATTGTTTCGCCGTCATCGTTAACGTCAGCGACATAGAGAGAACCATTGGCATGAGCTTGTGCATCATAAGAACCATGAGTAAGCAAGTTGGAAGTATTTGTTTCTGTGGTTGTAGTAATGCCTTTTTTGTCTGTTGTAGCCGCTGTACCAATTCTTCCTTCACATGTGACGTTCAAGGCTGATTCCAACTTTGTTGCAATGAAAGTACTTGCATTGACTGTGACTGCTCTTGAGGCCGTGAACCATGCCACAGTGCCAGTGACGCTGGCGACTGTTGTAGCAGTGATCAAAGCGAGAGCAGGGACGATAATCTTAGATTTCTTAAATTTGTTTTTCATACTTGTTTTCTTCTCCTTTCTTTATTCATTTTTAGAGAAAACAAAAACAAGAAACCTTTGAGATAGTAAAAAGAACGATCCCAAAAAAGTATTCTTGGGACAATAGGAAAAAGAGATAAGTCAAACATTTCCAGGAACTGGGAATCCCCTGAAAGAATGTTTATCTCTAGCCCTTTATTTTAGTGATGAGTAATCTCATAATCAAGATGCCACCGCTACTTTTATGTAGAATGCACATATTAAGATTAGACAATTATTTAAGGTTGTCATCGATTCTTTTAATTTGCTTTCTCAAGAGTTGCCACAAAGCAGGATTCATCATAATCCCAGACTACGGAAATGACTCTCCATCCCTGTCTAGCTAACATATTGAACTCTGATTCTAGGTTTCTGATTTCAGTTTCTCTAATGACTTTGTATTCGTATTTCATAATTTTATTTCTTTCCTTTCATTTTCTTCTCTATCTTCTTCTCATTCTTCTCTAGGTAAGGATCAAAGTATTCCATCTCTAGTTCTTTTCTTTTGTAGATGGCTTCGATTCAATAAAAAAGGGCGTTAGTTATCTAACAACCCAATTCATATTCAACATTAACCTGTATATGTAGTTTGAGAAACATAGCCACTTGAATTCCAAGTGATACATAATTCTTTTCTATACTTATCCATCATGTAATAGTTATTTTGAAAAATCCACCAGCCATCATCTTTGATGTTAAAAGATTCAACTCTTGAATATTCATTCGTAGAATAGCTATCAGAACTATTCAAAATTCTTATTGATGGAACAAGTTTACGGCTTGTGCCATAAGTCTCATTAATGACATTTGACTTCCAGTATTTGTCAGAACCTGCAGATAAATCATTTGATATCTCTTGAGAATCAGGAGTATACGTATATGAAATTCCGCCTTCCAAGCTTCCAGAAATCTCATCGCCTTGAAAACCTATAGAGCCACCTAGCGAGACTGTTGTGCTCGTATTTGAATTCAAATAGGAAGCGTCCAAGATGGTATTAAGGTTTCGCATTCTAACGCTGTAGTCTGTTATGGCATATTTTGATTCAGCATCCAAAATGAATGTAGAACTGATATCATAAACGCCACGAATGACACCACTATTATCCTTCACCTTTGCAACATCTACCACATTCGTATAAATAGTATACGAACAAGCTTTCGTATTATCCGACTCTAAATAAAGAATATTCTCTAAATAAGCCATCGCGATTGTTTTTCCGTTTCCTGATGTACTGATACCTCCACCAGTAGAGGATCCATCCTGTAACGAGAAATTATGATTTAATGAAATCTTAGATGTTGCTTTAGATACAATCGATTCTACGATTGTCTTTTCATCAATAACGTCAGTCACGGATTTCATATTTAACACGCTTGCATTTCTTTTGTTTTCTTTGTTCAAGAATCCAAGAGACACGTTGACTGTCACGTTCTTCTCACCATCGTTATAAACGTAGAAGCCATATTGATTCTCTTCATCGCTATAATCGAAATTAATAACATTTGTATCTATTTTCTTTTTCAATTCTTCGCTTGTGACTTCATTATCATTTACAATGAGGATTCCACCATTATCAAGATAATTCTGTGCGCTCTTACTATCTAAATCACTAAATGATTCTTGATTTAAAACATAAGCATCTTTTGTCACATCAAGTTTCTTTGAATTTCTTTTTAATGATGAGAGATTTTTTATCGCCTTATCCGAACATTTATCTAAATAGGCAATATCGAACTTTTCATAATTGTATTGCTTACGGCCTAAAACACCAATAGAACATAAAGTTGTTCCTACTAATCCTACACATAAAATCTTATTTATTATCAAATCTACATATACCTTCCTATCTTCCTTGTATTTGAAAATATAACTCTTCAAATTCTTCATT
>CAVBGZ010000126.1:0-7649 GCA_963595075.1 Waltera intestinalis | reverse complement strand
TTAAATCATCAATCTTTAAATCCAACTCATCTAATGTTTCAATATGATTTTTCGCAACAATCGTTGTTGCCTTTGTGATTAAATCAAGTTTCCTGCATTCCTTTCTCATCTCTTTTGATAAACGAACTTTTTTTCCTGCATAATTAGGTAAAATACCAATCAATATTTGAAATTTCACGACATCCTTTAAGAAACCATTTAACTTATGATCTCTATACAATTGATATAAAGAATTTGCGTCTTTTTGTTTATAAGTAATCTTTAACCTAACAAATGTAGGTTCACTCTTTTCAATTCTTTGTTCAATTGAATCTAAAGAATACTTTTGACCTAGTAACGTTAACGGTATTGCCTTTGAATAATTTGGATGTAAAATACAAGGCATATCTTCAACTTTTACAAATTCATACCCTTCTAAATTCATATTCTTTATAAATGAATTAAAGTCATAATTTCTTAAAATCGCATCATCCATATCCTTTTTAATCTCTCTAATATAAGATCTAGCTTGATAATATTCGTTTCTTGATTGGCCTTTACCTATTGGTTCTTCAATAATACTTAGGCCATATTGCCTACAAATATCATCAGAAACTTCTCTTAATTTATAAATATCCTTCATTGAATTGTGATATCTTTTTCCATCTACTATCGATATTGGATTAATCACAATATGATTATGAAGATGTTCCTTATCAAGATGTGTACATACAACAAATTGATATTGTTCGCCAAATAATTTAGTTACTGTTTTAACACCAATCTCATGAATTAAATCAGCATTACCTTCGCCTGGTTTAAAAGATTGTATGGCATGATACGCAACAATCTTTGAATCATCATGAAACGATTCCTTTAAATTCATCATAGAAGTAAATGGATCTATACTCGAACAATTTATACAAGTCATATATTTTTGATTGGCAGTTGCACTGTTTCTTGAAACATAACCTCCAAGTTTATCAATTGTTTTATCTTCATCACCAACATATTCAAGCACATGATCTAGTCTATTCTTTACTGCCCAAATCTTAGTTGTTGCCATTGGTTGTACCTTTAATTTGATTATTAAGGCTTGTTAATACTTCATGAACTTGTTTTTGATTATCTAAAATTACATCTTCTAAAACTTCATTTCTGGCATTTAAACTTCTTGATATTTGATTTAAATTATTTCCAACATGATTGATTTCATTAATGAGCTTATAAAAATCTAAATCTAACTTTTCGTTAATTCTCTTATTCAATAATGATGAAAGAATATATTCCTGTTTTGTTAAGCCACTCTTTGAAATCTTATCTGAAACTCTTTTATATTCATCATCATTTAAACGACAAGTCATTCGATGATTTCGTTTACGTGTCACCATAGTGACATCTCCTTTCTGCATGTGGGTGACCATATGCGTTGCTTGCTAATACATTATTCTTAAATAACGGTGACGAAGTGACGAAGAATTGGATATACCCATAGAAACGTCACTCCGTCACTTTTAAATAGGATCATCACCTAAATACTGTAGTTTCATCTTCCTTGCCTTGTTAGTTCTAGGAAGGATTTCATAGGCTATATTTGAATCTTTTAATAGTTCCCTATTCTTCTGTAGAAGATTTGATAATCCCTTACCACGAACGTTTAATTTCAGTTCTGAGCAAAGCTGATCATGAGAACCTTCATACGTTTTCTTATCTACAATAAAGTTAATCACTTTACTTAAATTTTCATCCAACACTTCATCAAATTCTTCTTCCGTTATTTCAAAAGTACATTGGCCAGTTTGTATTAAAGTTAATTCATCATCTGGAATATCTTTTCCTTGAATGGTTAATTGTCTTGTTTTAGAAATATGACTTCTTTTATACATGACAAGAATACAATCAGCACCAGCGGTTAATCCTCTTGATCCATAGATCGCATCAAATGGTAAAGATGGATTCACTTCTTTTCTTAAATGCGTCACAAGCACAATGGATAGATTATAGACCAAACCTAAAGAATGATACTTAGCAATCTCTTTATATTCGGATTCATAATCACGATCACCATTCTTTCTGATTTTGGCAAACGTATCCACAATCACTACTTTTAAATCTTGATTCTTGCTCCATTCTTCATCAAGACAACTCTTAAAATCAAAGTCATCACCATTTTTATAAAAGCGTAAGATGAACTTTTCATTTGGTTTAACACCCATCCTTTTTAAGCGACTCGATATGGAATATTTATGATCTTCAAAGGCTAAATATAAAACTGTTCCTTGTTTAACTTTTCTTTCAAGAAAATCTTTACCATTTGAAATCGCATCAGCAAGTTGAAGACAAAAGAAGGTCTTTCCTGTCTTTTGTGGTGCGCCAAGTAAAGTGACACCTGGCACCAACATATTTTCAACAACAGACGGTATATTATCTAGCTTTTCATCCAACAATTGTTTAGAAGTGAATCTTCCACAAATGGCTTGTTCTTTTGGAATATCTAAATTCTTCTTATCATACTTAATGACGCTTTGATAAATGGCATTGACTTCTTTATTCTCTAATGGTGGATTACACTTCTTTTGATTTTCAATATTGATAGCTGCATAAATGGTTTCATCATCCATTCCTTTAGCTTGCAAAGAACAACCTAGCCGAAAAAGATAATCATTTCTTTGGCCTTGATAAATCTTTTCCAGTGATGAATTTTGAATCGGCTTTGTATTATCAGCTCCTTCTAAGAATTGATAAACAAAATCATTAGCCATAGCTATTGGTTTATGATTAGAAACATATTGTTTTCCATCAATAGAACTTCCTTCACCTACTACATAGCCATTTTCACCACGTATATCAATCTCATCATAGATTCTTACTCTATTTTTAATTGGGCGATCTACTTTGTAATAAAGATGATAGCCACCAGATGGCGTTTTAACGATATAGGTATTAGGAAGCTTATTTGCATAAGATTCTATCAGTTCTATTCCCTTACTAGATTGTTTAACATCAACATCAATTACAACTAAACCATCTCCTGTACAAATACCTATGTTGTAGTCGGTATCGGTAAGCCATTTCTTGATTTGATCGATATTTGTTGTAGCTTCTTTTTTCCAAGAGCGAAGAACTTGATCTCCCTTGGAATTGCTTTTTATCGGAAAAACACGTACATTATTCTTAGCAAAGGTCATTGCTGTTTGTAATTGAGTATTCATTGGCGTGGGTCCTCAATAGGCTTGATCTTTGTTTTTTCTTTACTATCAAACGCAAGTAACATTTCTTTTATCCATTGTCTAATTTCTAAATCATCCTCACTTTCTATCGCTTTATGCATTTCCTTTTTTATTGAAGTAATCACATAAGGACTTGGTTCTACAATGATTTCTTTATCTAAGATAGAATCAATCAAATAAGCTTGTTTTGTTAAACCAGATAGTTTTACTTTTCGTTCTATCAATTCATCTTCTTCAGGTGAAACTCGAAAAGATACTATCTTATTTCTCCATCTTCCTTTTCTATCGAGTAGTTTTTGGCTCATCTTTTCCTCCTTCTATCGCATCTAATTTATTGGCCATTTGTTTTCCTTTTTCATCATATGAATGTGCATATAGATAAGTAATCTTTTCGGCAGAGTGGCCAACACGTTTACCAACATCAGTAGCAGAGAATCCATTTTCAATTAATAATGTGATATGCGAATGTCTTAAATCATGAATTCGAATTCTTTTGATTCCTGTTAATTTACATCCTCTATCCATTTCATGATGTAAATATGATTTGCTTACCGGAAACAAATAATCATCATCTTTCACTTTGTATAAATGATCCATATAATTTCTAAGCTCATCTACAATAAAATCAGGCAAATCAATTGTACGAATACTATTCTTGGTTTTAGGCTTTGTAACAACATCCTCACCTTTTATTGTTTGCATAGATTTATTAATAGACATGGTTTTAGCATCTAGATTAACATCAGCTTTTGTAAGTGCTCTAAGTTCTCCAATTCTTAATCCACACCAAAATAGAACTTCAAAGCTAATATAACTAAGCGTCTTATCAGATACTGCATCAATGAATTTGGAATATTCTTCAAAGGTCCAAAAATCCTTTTCATTCTTATCATCTACCTTAATGCATCCTGCAACATTAGCTGCATTCATTTTTAAACCATAATATTTACATGCATGATTTAATATGGCACTAAGTTGAGAATGAGTTGAGCGAATGGTTTCTAGTGAATAATGTTTGTTTTTACCATGGGTTTTATTCATTAATTGATTTTGCCAACGCATCACAATCTTTGGTGTAATATCACATAGACGTAAATCTTTAAAATAAGGCCGAACATTCTTTTCTATCATTGATTTCTTACTAAGAAGAGTATTTAAACGAATCCTAGTTTTAATATCGTCATAATAAACATCTACAAAATCATCAAATAACATCATTTGATCATCTTTTTCTTTTGACATAAATGTCATTTCATATTCTTGTGCTTCTCTTTTACTAGCGAAGCCTCTTTTAAATAAACGTTTTTTCTTGCCTTCTAAATCTTCGTATCTTTTTGATACATACCATCCTCCCTTCTTATCCTTGTACACTGACATAATTTCGCTCCCCGTAAATCTTTTCATTAAAGAAATTGCGGTTTACCTTTCCGGAAATAGTAATGTAGCCTTTATCTTTTAATTGAGTATTCATATCTTTGATTACTCTATAGGCCTTTCCCTTTGAAACGCCTAATAAATCAGCTACCTCCTGTGCATCCATAAAAATAGTTTCTTTCATAGTTTTTTATCTCCTTTCTTCTATACAGTAACTTATTTTGTTTACTGTCAAGCATATTATAGTAAACGTATTTGTTTACGTCAATAGTTAATGGTAACTTTTATTGTTTACTGTAAATTTAATTGTTTTCTATGCGTGACTGAAATGCTATAATTTGGGGGAAAGGGGGAACTGTCTATGAGCTTAGGTGAAAGAATAAAATATGTACGTCAGCTAAGAGGAATCACCCAGTTAGAACTAGCCGAAAAAGTTGGTTTCTCTGCAGATGAGAATGGTAGAATACGTATCTCGCAATATGAAAATGGTTCTAGAATTCCTCGTAAAGAAACGTTGCAAAAAATCAGTGAAGCGTTAGGTGTTAAGTCTTATTATCTTAGTTTAGATGATCATACAGCAGCACTAGACTTTGCGTTTGAATTATTAGATTTGGATCGTGCAACAGATATTACTATCAAAAAAGAAGTAGTAAAAGATGAAGATCATTATTTAATTGATCTGAATACGACATTCTTCAATGATTTCTTGGAAGAATGGATGAATAAAAAAGCTGATCTAAAACAAGGCAAGATCAGCAAAGAAGATTACATAGAGTGGACAATTAATTATCCTGTTGTCAAATAGCCACTCACATGATACTAAATATGGTATCGAATTATTTTAATGAATAGCCTAAAAAGGAACCTTAAATGATGATATAGTTCATCTTCGTCAAGGTTCCTTTTGTTCTAATTATTGTAGATTACCCGAATTAAAATATTCATCTAAAGAATTTGCAATCTTTTTATTGTTGCACCCTTTAGAATATAAATAAATACTACCAGCTTCGTTTTGAAAGATTGTCATACCATCTATTCCTAAATTCTCTATAACATAATAATTAGACGGCAAATCTGCAAATAATTTCCTTTTTGATAAAGTATTTTCTACAACGTCTAATCGTTTAGATTTAACAACGCCTGTAAATTCGTGGCCTTCAAATGATAAAGCACCAAATCGCTTTGTATATGCCTTATAATCATCTGAAAATTTTAGAGAAAGCGCAATTTCCGCATTCTTTATTTCATCATCGGATGCGCCTTTGGGAAGAGAAACTAAATCAGCTTTAGTTTTTAAAAAATCAAATTTTTTCATATTATAATTCTCCACTTTCAAGCATCTGAGCAATTGTTTTCCATAGGCGCTTTCTCACATTTGTAAATTCTGTTCTATCTATTTCTGAAATCGTTTTAAAGCCATGTAAAACAATATTGTCATGCTGTTCTTGAGTTAAAATTGCTAATGTCCCATTTACTTCTTGACCGATGTGGTGTAATTCATAAGAATTGCCAGCTGAATCTAGCATGCTTAGCCCTTGTTTAGCTCTTTCTAAGTTTGTTCTTCCAAATTCATCAACAAAATTTAGATCAATATTTGGGTTTATTAGCACAGACTTTCCATTAATAAGTTTTTGTTCAAGCCCGGCTTCTTTAAATACATTATATTCATCCACCGAATGGATTTGTTTTATAACATCAAGCGAATATTTACTTTGCATTTGTATTTCAGCTGCTTCATTCATTGTTAATCCATTGAGTGTAGCTCCTTTCAAAGCAATAGCTTCCGTTGCTCCACCAATAGCCACTCCAGAAAACGCTCCCATCTTAAATCCTTCACTTCCTGATAAGGCAGCAGCTTTTAGAGATTCTTCTACATTTCCTGTTTGAATACCAGTTATTAGCCCACTTAATCCACCGCTTATTGCTCCCGAAGATAAAGCAAAAGTGGTTCCTGTTTTAGCTGAAGCAGCTAGTATCACACTAATTGCAGGTGCAGAGGCTGCGGTAAGTGAAGATACAGAAACGCACACTAGGATAACTCCAGTTCCAATCGCAACATTTTTCAAAACTTTCTCATAAGTATCATCAAAACTTTCAAATGGTTGAACTACTGTTTCACCATCTTCGCTTAATGTAAAAATATATTGTTCGTCCTTATAAGTGTTTTCTATCTCTTCCAGCGTATACCCAAAAAAGATATTAGATTTCGAATTATACTCAAGTTCTTCAATATATTCTTTTGATACATATACAGTATCAACGTTATTTACAAAATAGTTACTTCCATCTAGTTGAGCTACAACATCGCTATATATTTTATTCTTAGTATATTCCAACAAATCGTCATCATCTAAAGAATCAAAATCCAACGTGTATTCATATGGAGTATCATCCCCTTTTTCTTCATCAGGAATATCTGTTGTCTTTGAAATTGTATCTTTTTTAGAATCATCGCTAGTAGCCTTATTTGATGAGCATCCTGTCAAAAGCATCGATATACAGCTTAGCACTATTATTATTTTTTTCATATCGTTATCCCCGACAATTAGTCTTTAACTTCCAAATCTGTATTCGTTAAAGTTCCATCTTTTTGCAAACTACAACCATTTTTCAACTGCTGATTAAGCTCGCTCGGAGTAATTCCATATTTTGATAGAGCTTTATAATATTTACTATCACCAACATAAATTATTTTAGTTGTTTTGGCATTTGTGTATTCGTTTTTCACTGTAAACTTATACATTCCCTCATCCGTATATTCTTCGTTATCTTTTGCAGAACCATTAAATCTTACATCTGTAGTTAAATAGCCATTTTTCACCTTGAGTTCTGACCTTTCAACATCAATCGAAAGATATCTAGATTTAGCCAAATCCAATTTAAATCCATTTTTTGCAAATGCAAAATCCTTTAACTCTGATCCAGTTTTCAAATCAAAAGGAAAAGCCATACAATTAGAATTTCTTATAGAAAACGAGAACTTAATTTTATAGTTTGTATAATCTTTCTTAATAGAGCCGATGCCAGACTTCTTTTCAATCTCATAATCTAACGATACTTCATAAT
>CAVBGZ010000125.1:0-7764 GCA_963595075.1 Waltera intestinalis | reverse complement strand
ATGACGGCAGGATAACCTTGAGAAAAATGAATTTTAAAAGTACATCCATACTTCTTTTCTAATTCTTTGGATTGATTAATAATATAATTTTTCATTTGATCAAAAATGTCATCTTGAAAAGCTCGTAATGTAGCTTCTAAATGTGTATGCGCACTTACGACATTTCGTACTGTGCCACTTTCCATTCTTCCTACACGCAGTAAGCGATAATATTTTTTGGGAATATTTTTTTCCATTTGGTAAAGATCTTGAATGTATTCAGTTGCGATTTCTAAGGCATCAATACCTTCTTTGTATTTAGCCGCATGACTTTCTTTTCCGTAAATATCAATATTGACTTCACTAGAATGTGACATCAATTCATTGATTCTTGTTGCGACTTTCCCTTTTTCTAATGGGGGCCATAAATGAGTTCCAAATATAGCTTGTACATTGTATTTTTTTAAGATTCCAGCCTCACAAATCAAATGGGCTCCTCCAGGCGTTTCTTCTCCAGGCTGAAAAATTAATAAAATATTTTTATCTAGATCCTTATAAATTTTATTGATTTCTTGCGCAAAACCTAATAGTAAGGCCATATGACCATCGTGTCCACACGCATGCATTTTTCCTTCATATTTACTTTTAAATGGAAGGTTTGTTTGTTCTGTAACAGGAAGGGCATCCATGTCGCTACGAAAGGCAATAGTTCTTTCTTTATGATTATCAAAGAAGGCAATGACACTACTTTGAAGAGGTTGTTCAATTGTACAATCTAAATCTTTTAATTGTTCTAAAATATAATTTGTGGTTAGAGGAAGATCTAATTCCAATTCAGGAATTTGATGTAGGTCTTGTCTATATTTTTTAATGGTTTCTAACATTTTTTTACTCCTTTTTGTGGTTATTTTATCGAAATATTGAAACATTTTCAATATGTATTGAAAACATTTACAGAGTGTGTTAAAATCTTGTTGTTAAGATAGAGGCGCGAAAAAGACGAAAAAATACAAAGTTGGCAAACGTTTGATGTATTTTTTTAGCGATTTTGCCGAACTGTTTTTCTAGGCATGGAAAAATGGTGGGCTAGTAGAGAATATCTATTAGACTGTCTACGAATATGTAGGGGTGCTATCTGTTGATTTGTCTATAGGCATATTGACTGTATAGTTGATATGCTTTTTTTATAAGAGGTGAAGTATGAGAATTGGTCAAGTTGAAGTAAAAGAAATAGTAGAAAAATATGGAAGTCCCGTTTATGCCTATGATCAAGGGATGATTGAAACACAATTAAAATCTTTTAAAGAAGGATTAAAGAATGATGAATTTGATGTCGATGTGATTTATGCTTCTAAAGCTTTTAATTGTAAAGCAATGATTCAATTGGTAGATCATATGGAATGTTGCTTAGATGTTGTGAGTGGTGGAGAACTGTATACGGCATATAAGGCTGGATTTGATTTATCAAAAGTATACTTTCACGGAAATAATAAATCAATTTCTGAATTAGAAATGGTTATGGAGTTAGGTGTTGGAACGATTGTGTTAGATAATGTTCAAGAGGCAAAAGCTTTGGCAAAACTTTCTAAAACAGGATCAACACATGTATTACTAAGAATCAATCCTGGTGTAGAAGCACATACGCATCAATATATTGTAACGGCGGATATTGATAGTAAATTTGGTATTTCGATTGAAAATAAAGAGGAAATCAAAGAACTTGTTTCTGTTATTTCTTCAAATCCACATTTATCATTTGATGGTTTCCATGCGCATATCGGATCTCAAATCTTTGATAAGGATGCCTTTGTTGCTGAAATTGAAACGGTATGTCAGTTTATTCATGATATTGATATTCCTGTTTCTACACTCAATTTAGGTGGAGGATTTGCAGCCTACTATACAAGTGAAGATCATCCAATTCCTATTGATGAAGTTTGTGCCATTATTTTAGATACTTGTAAAAAAGAAAAAGAAAAATATGGATTAAACTTTTCTAAAATTTGTATTGAACCAGGAAGAAGTATTGTTGGACAAGCAGGATATACAATTTATAAGGTTGGCTTTATGAAAAAGACAAAACATAAAAATTATGTTTTTGTCGATGGGGGAATGAGCGATAATATTCGTCCTGCTTTATATCAAGCAAAATATGATTGTGTCATTGATGGCAAAGAAGAGAATGAAAAAACAACCCATTATAAAATTGCTGGTAAATGTTGTGAATCAGGAGATGTCTTAATTGAAGATGTTTATTTACCAGAAGTAGAAACCGGTGATTTACTTGTAGTATTCACAACCGGAGCTTATGGATATTCCATGGCTTCTCACTACAATAAAGCTCTAGGCTTGCCTGTCGTATTTTGTAAGAATGGAAATATGCAGCTAGTAATTGAAAGAGAAACATATGAAGATTTAATTCGATTGGAGAAGGATTTATGTCTATAAAAGTAAGTAAATATCATGGACTAGGCAATGATTTTATCTTAACAAGGTATTCTGAAAAATACGATATAGAAAAACTAGTACAAGCATGTTGTGATCGACATACTGGAATTGGCGCAGATGGTATGATCTTTGTCAAAGAGAATCCACTTGAGATGGTTTACTATAATCAAGATGGATCAAGAGCTCCGATGTGTGGAAATGGGATTCGATGTTTTGCGGCTTATTGTTTTGATGAAGGAATTTGTCAAGATGAAAGGATTCCTGTACAAACGTTGGCTGGAGAAAAAGTAGTTTATCGTGTAAGTGAATCTCCATTTGTGGTTCGGGTAGATATGGAAAAACCAATTTATTCAAATGAATTATTAAATGTGGATGAAAATGAATCCGTTTGGAAAAGAAACTTACATGGAGTGGATACATATAGTCTATTTATGGCAACCGTTCATACCGTTGTATTTGTGGATGATGCGTTTAGTGAAAAAAATGTTGAATTAGGTAAAAAGATTTGTCACGATCCATTATTCAAAAAACAGACAAATGTGAATTTTGTTCAGGTGAAAGATAAAAATCATATCGTCGTGATGACATATGAAAGAGGTTGCGGAATTACGCTTGCGTGTGGTACAGGTGCATGTGCAAGTGTTGTGGTTGCGAATCGACTTGGCTTGGTTGATACAAGTGTGGATGTTGAATTAAAGATTGGCCATCTACAAATTGATTTAGAAGATCACGTGTTTATGAGTGGTCCGGCAAAAAAGATTATGGAAGGAGAATTTGAATATGAGTAATATGGTAAAGGGTTCGATTGTTGCGTTAGTTACACCGTTTCATCCAGATGGAACCGTGAATTTTCAAAAATTAGGAGAATTAATTGAGTGGCATATCGAAAATAGTACAGATGGAATTTTGATTTTGGGTACTTCTGGAGAAAGTAGCACGATGTCGCATGAAGAAGATGATGCGGTTGCGGTATATACGATTGAAAGAGTGAATCATCGTGTTCCTGTTATTGTGGGAGCTGGCTCAAACTGTACGGCTACCGCAATGGAGAAAAGTATTAAGTATCAAAATATGGGGGCAGACCAATTGTTGTTGATATCTCCATACTATAATAAGGCGAATAAAGAAGGTATGATTCGACATTTCACAACGGTTGCCGATGCCGTTCATATTCCAATCATTTTATATAATGTGCCAGGAAGAACAGGATGTTCGATTGATGAAGAGGCTGTAAAGGTGCTTTCTAAACATCCAAATATTTGTGGCATTAAAGAAGCGAGTGGAAATATCAGTTATGCAACGAATATTGCACGCTACTTAAGTGATGATTTTGTGATGTATTCAGGAAATGATGATATGATCACATCTATGCTTGCGATTGGGGCAAGTGGAGTCATTAGCGTTTTGGCAAATTGTCTTCCATATGAAACACATAAAATGGTAAAAGATTTCTTGGATGGCGATGTTAAGTCAAGCTTGGATGCTCAACTACATTATTTAGATTTCATTCATGCCTTATTCTGTGAGGTAAATCCAATTCCAGTAAAGGAAGCCTTAAACTTAATGGGAAAACAAGTAGGAGGCTATCGTTTGCCTTTATGTGAAATGGCTGAATCCAATAAAGCATTATTAAAAGAGACAATGGAGAAAATAGGCTTATGTTAAAAATCATGATTATTGGAAATGGAAAGATGGGATCTTTGATTAAAGAGACGGCATTAAAACTAGGCATGGATGTATTAGGTAATTTTGATTGTCCAGATTCTACTTTAAATCCAGATGTTGTATTGGATTTTTCGCATCCAGATAATTTTGATGGTGTCTATAAATTTGTATCTGAAAAGAAGTGTGCTTTAGTCTATGGAACGACTGGATTAAGTGAAGAACAAATTTCATCTTTACATGAATTGTCTAAGGTTGCCCCTGTTTTCTATTCGGCTAATTTTTCTTATGGAATTGCGGTATTTGAACAAATGTTGAAACAATTTGCGCCTTTATTAAAAGGGGATTTTGATATGGAGGTTGTTGAAACGCATCATAATCAGAAACAAGATGCACCAAGTGGTACGGCCAATATGTTAATTTCAGCTTTAGATCCTGAAAATGAATATAAAAAGGTATATGGTCGTCAGGGTTTTGTAGGAAAAAGACAAAAAGAAATTGGTGTGCATTCTCTTCGTGGTGGAACGGTTGCTGGAGAACATAGTGTATTTTTCTTTGGGGATAATGAGACGATTGAAATTAAACATAGTGCCAATAGTCGACAGATTTTTGTGAATGGGGCTTTAAAGGCCGCAAAGTTTATTTATAATAAACCAGCAGGTTTATATAGTATGAAGGATATGATGTAGGAGGTTTTTATGGAAGCAGAACAAATTATTCGTTATATTCAAACGGCAGAAAAGAAAACGCCTGTAAAGGTTTATTTTAAGTCAGAAAAAGAGGTTGAATTTCCAAATTGTAAAGTCTATGGAAACGTTGTTTTTGGAGATTGGAAAGATATTGAACCTGTACTTCAAGAAAATAAAGATATTCTTGATTATGTCGTTGAGAATGATTGCCGTAATAGCGCCGTTCCTATGTTGGATTTAAAGAATATTCATGCACGTATTGAACCGGGTGCATTTATTCGTGAACAAGTTGAAATTGGAGATAATGCGGTTATTATGATGGGGGCCATTATTAATATTGGTGCTGTGATTGGTGAAGGTACTATGATTGATATGGGTGCTGTATTAGGTGGTCGTGCTACGGTTGGAAAACATTGTCACATTGGTGCAGGCGCTGTTTTGGCAGGTGTGATTGAACCAGCGAGTGCAACACCAGTCATTATTGAGGATGATGTATTAATTGGTGCCAATGCGGTTGTGATTGAAGGTGTACATGTTGGTAAGGGTGCTGTTGTTGCGGCTGGTGCGATTGTGATTGATGATGTACCAGATAATGCCGTTGTGGCAGGTTGTCCTGCTCGTGTTGTTAAGATGAAAGATGACAAGGCAGCACAAAAGACTAAGCTTGAAGATGCTTTAAGAAGCTTGTAGGAGTAGTTGATTCTACTCTTTTTTTATTCTATACTGAGATTGTTATAACAATTGTTTTTGGAGGAAATATGGAAATCAAAAATGCAGAGATTTATCATGATTATTTAAGTGGTGTCATTGAAGGAAAACAGGTAGAGAAGAGTATAAAATTATATAGGGATGCGAAATCATTTTATAAAGATATTGATTCTAATTTAGTGGATGAAACAGTCATGTATGAAGTATATACAATTTCAAAAGGGCAATTAAATTATGGATTAACCGTTATGAAGCCTGTTTTGGTTTGTGGCGAATGTAATATGACGCGTGGACATTTTCATGAAAATCTAGATTGTGATGAAATCTATTGTTGTATGCATGGAAATGGATTGTTACTTTTAATGGATGAAGAAGGTCATTGTCATGCGGAAAGGATGCGTGTAGGAAGTGTACATTATATTAATGGTCATTTGGCACATCGTTTAGTCAATATTGGAGATGATGAATTAAAGGTACAATGTATTTGGCCAAGTGTTGCAGGTCATGATTATGAAAGAATAGAGAAACATCCATTTTCGGTAAGAATATTTAAAAATGAGGATGAAATTAGAGTGGAGGAAGAATAAATGAGTTATTTATCATATAAGTCTGAATATGATTGTTTTCCAAAAACAAAAATGGATGGATATGCATTTTCTGGATATGATGAAATTTATAATGAATTAAAAACACATCTTCATGAGAATTCTGTGCTTGTGTTTGATTACTATCCGGGTGTAGATGAGAATGAGGTGTATGCACTTATTAAACAATTTAGGGCTAACCTTGAAATTGATATGAATTCTATTTTTAAGGATGGAAAAGTGATATCTGAACAAATGAAATATCATCTAACAAATGATCGTGTTTTTGGAAAGATGTATTATGGAGATTTTGTTGATTTTATCGATATGAATCGATTGAATGAGGCAAAAAAACTTGTAGAAAATCATAGTGGTTTATGTATTGTTTATGGTGTAGCGGCTAGTTTGGTCACTTGTGGTGATTTATATGTATATTTTGATTTAGCACGTTGGCAAATTCAATTAAGATATCGTGATGGTATGTCGAATTTTAAAGCGAATAATGAGAATGAAGATATTCTTAGAAAGTATAAGCGTGGCTATTTTGTTGAATGGAGAATGGCGGATAAGCACAAACAAAGAAATTTTGAGCGTTTTGATTATGTCATTGATACAAATGTAAAGAATGAACCAAAAATGATTTCTGGAGATACGTTCCTTTTAAGTTTAAAAGAATTGGCTCATAGACCGTTTCGTACAGTTCCATATTTTGATCCAGGCGTATGGGGTGGACAATGGATGAAGGAAGTGTGTAATTTGGATGCTTCTAAATCGAATTATGCATGGAGTTTTGATGGTGTTCCTGAAGAAAATTCCATATTATTTGATTATCATGGTGTGATTTTTGAACTTCCTGCGATGGATCTTGTTTTGTATCAGCCTAAAGAATTACTAGGGCTACAGGTGTATTCTCGTTTTGGAGCTGAATTTCCAATTCGTTTTGATTTTCTAGATACGATGGAAGGTCAAAATCTTTCTTTACAGGTGCATCCACTTACAGAATATATTAAAAAGGAATTTGGGATGAGCTATACCCAAGATGAAAGTTATTATATTTTGGATGCGAAAGAAGATGCGTGTGTATATCTTGGATTAAAGGAAGGAATGAATGCGAATGAAATGATTTCCGATTTAGAAAGAGCACAATCTGGAGAAATCGTGTTTGATGCTGAAAAGTATGTGAATAAATGGCCTGCCAAAAAACATGATCATTTCTTGATTCCTGCAGGCACTTGTCATTGTTCAGGAAGTGGAAGTATGGTTTTAGAAATTAGTGCTACGCCGTATATTTTTACTTTTAAGTTATGGGACTGGCAAAGAGTTGGACTTGATGGTAAGCCTAGACCAATTCATTTAGAGCATGGAAAAAAGAATATTCAATGGGATCGAACAACGTCTTGGGTAAAGGAAAATTTAGTAAATGCAGTTAATGAAGTAGATGAAGATTGTGGTGCAGAAAAAGTAGAGCATACAGGTTTACATGCACTTGAATTCATTGAGACAAGAAGATATACAATCAATTCAATCAGTTATCATAATACGCATGGAACAGTACATATGTTGAATTTAATTGATGGAAAGAAGGCATTGATTAAAGGTGATTTTGGCTCATTTGTTGTGCATTATGCAGAAACTTTTATTATTCCTGCTTGTGTTGGAAGGTACACCATTGAACCTTATGAGTGTGATTCCAT
>CAVBGZ010000124.1:0-7770 GCA_963595075.1 Waltera intestinalis | reverse complement strand
AATAGAAGTCGGAAAGTTTTCGGCTTCTTTTTGTTTGGAAAAAAGAAGCTGGCTTTGTTATAATTGAGGTTAGAAAGCAGGTAATATTATATGTTAACAGTTTATAATCATCCGTTAATTAAGCATAAACTTACAGTTATGCGAAACAAAGAAACGGGAACAAAAGATTTTCGCCAAAATTTGGAAGAAATTGGTAGCTTGATGGTGTATGAAATGACACGTGATCTTCCACTCAATGACATTCACATTGAGACACCTATTTGTTCTTATGTTGGTTCAGAGCTTGCGAAAAAAGTGGTAATCGTACCTATTTTAAGAGCTGGACTTGGAATGGTGAATGGAATTCAAAATTTGATTCCAACTGCTAAAGTCGCTCATATCGGTATGTATCGTGATGAAGAAACTTTAGAACCACATCCTTATTTTGAAAAATATCCAAAAAATATGGAGGATGCGATTGTTCTTATCGTGGATCCAATGTTGGCAACAGGTGGTTCAAGCATTGCGGCTATTGATATGGTCAAGAAACAAGGGGCACAAAATATTCGTCTTGTATGTTTAGTTGGCGCTCCTGAAGGAGTAAAAGCAGTTGAAGAAAAACATCCAGATGTAGATATTTATTTAGCTGCGTTAGATGAAAAATTAAACGAAAATGGATATATTGTACCAGGATTAGGAGATGCGGGAGATCGTATTTTCGGAACAAAATAATGAGGCCTTATGCATTTTCGGGGATGTTAATCGCAAATATGTTGATATTTGGCTTTTTAGGCTATTTTATTGATACGCATTTGCATACATTACCATTGTTTTTGATGATTGGACTTTTATATAGTGTGATTGGAAGTATGATCTTACTTGTAAAAAAGTCGAGGTATAAAGATGAGTGAATTAAATAAAAAAATTTGTTTATATACTTTTATTTTAACCTTATGTAGTTCAATCATTGGCTTTTATTTTGGGATAATGGCATTCGTTTCAATGTGGATTGGCTGTATAACAGGTTTGATAGGTTATTATATGGTCGTTCATATGGTTTTAAATATTCCATTAAATGAAGTAGATGGAAAAAAGGTAGGAACTTCAGGATATGTAAAACGATATATTTTTTATGGTGCTGTGTTTATGGTGTGCCATTATTTACAGTTTCCATTACTTGGAGTACTTATAGGAATGATGTGTAATAAGGTAGCGATTCTTATTTATGCATTAAAAGAAAAGGAGGACCTTCATGAGTGATGTAAGTGCAATTGTCATTCACTTTGGTCAGTATTCCTTGCAGATTCAACAATCTATTTTAGTGTGGCTTGTGTTGTGTGTTCTTTTTGCGATATTTTTCTATTTTGCTGGAAAGAAAATCGAAAATCAGGATCCATCGAAAGCGAGTAAAGGGATTGTTTATATTTGTGAAGAAATGTTGAATCTAGTGCTTTATATAATTAAAGATAATTTACGAGAAACAACTCGTAAGTATATTCCAATGTTTGGAACTTTAATTTTAATGATGATTGTCAGTAATTTAATTGGTTTGATTGGATTGCAAAATCCTACGAGCAATGTAAGTTTTAATGCGACACTAGCTGTTACAATGTGGCTTATGATTCAAGGCAATGCGATCAGAAAAGCGGGTTTATTAGCTCGTATGAAGGAGTTGACAGAACCCATGTTTTTACTAACACCGTTAAATGTCATTGGGGAGTTGGCTTTGCCAATTTCATTAACAATGCGTTTATTTGGTAATATTTTAGCTGGAAGTATTATTACTTTACTTGTGTATACATTAATTAAGGCTTTATTCCCATTTGGATTATTGGGCCTTGCGATTACACCATTTTTACACATTTATTTTGATATATTTTCAGGAGTCATTCAGACTTATATCTTCTTTACTTTGAGCTCTTTCTTCTTAGGACAACAAGTGGCTCAGCAAGAAGAATAATAATACATAGGAGGAAAATAAAATGGAATTTAATGAATTTTTTGTCAGAGGTATGGCATGTCTAGGTGCAGGGATTGCGATGATTGCTGGTTTAGGCCCTGGTATTGGACAAGGTATTGCTGCTAGTAAAGGTGCAGAAAGTGTTGGACGTAACCCAGATGCAGCTAGCAAAATTCAATCTATCATGGTATTAGGTATTGCTTTAGCTGAAACAACAGGTATTTATTCTTTAATTATTGCGATTTTATTAATTTTCATCAAAGGCTAATCCATTGGAGAATCGGCAATGATTGATTTTAATATAGATAATTATTTGCGTATTTCATTGACCGATGTTGTTTTAGTATGTATTTCAACGTTTTTAATTGTTTGTTTTGCGAAAAAGTTTTTTTGGGATAAATTATTAATGTTGATTCAGAAACGTCAAGAATTAATTCAAGAAAATATTGATTCTTCTGTCGAAATAAAGAAACAAGCAGAAGATATTAAAGAAAAGTATGATGAGAAAATGCGTAATGTTTCTCAAGAAGCCCATACAATTCTTGTTTCAGCTAGAGCACATGCGGATCAAGAAAAACAACAAATTATTGAACAAGCCAATAATGAAGCAAAGCGTATTAAAGAAAATGCGAGTGAAGATATTGAACGTCAAATGCGTGATGCACAAAAGGATATGAAAAAAGCAATTAGTGATGTTGCTTTAAGTGCAGCAAGTCAATTGGTTAAAAAAGAAATGAATGAAGAAACACAAAAGCAGTTTGTGGACGATTTCATTGAACAGGCAGGAAATAAACAATGCTAGAGTATACACCTTATGCGATGGCATTATTAGAATTAGGGAAAGATCGAGAAGAAGAAAAAAGATATATGGAACAGTTATGTGAAATCGCAAATCTTTTTGATACTTTGCCTGAATTAAGACAATTATTTTCTCACCCAAATATAGAAAATGAGAAAAAAATAGAAATTATTAAGAGTGTTTTTAAAAATCAAGTAGATGATATGGTATATCGTTTTCTTGTTGTTATGAATGAACATAAGATGCTTTCACATATTCAAGAAATTTATCAGGCGTATGTATCTTGTTATGAAGAGAAATATGATATAGAAGTTGTGAAAGTAATGAGTGCCATTGAATTAGATGAAGAGCAAATTGAAAAGCTTACTAAGGTACTTAAAGAAAAATTAAATAAAGACATAAAAATTAATGTTGAAGTAGATCCATCACTGATTGCTGGTTTGAAAGTACAGACCAAAGATATGGTTATGGATAATACGATCGCATCAAAAATTGGTGCAATGAAAGAAGCTATGAATAGATAAGTAGGTGATAGGATGAGTTTAAATCCAGCAGAGATTTCAAAATTAATCAAAGCCCAAATTCAAAATATCGATCAAGACTTGGAAATGAATGAGAGCGGTACCGTTTTAACAATTGGTGATGGTATTGCGACTGTATATGGCTTAAGAAATGCAATGATGTCGGAATTATTGTTATTTCCACATGACGTATATGGAATGGTCATGAATTTAGAAGATGAACAAGTTGGTGTTGTTTTACTTGGTGAAAATGCAGATATCAAGGAAGGCGATGCTGTAAAACGTACTGGCCATATTATAGAGGTTCCAGTCGGAGATGCTTTGATGGGAAGAGTTGTGAATGCTTTAGGACAACCTATTGACGGACTAGGAAGTATTCAAACAGAAAAGACAAGACCAGTAGAGCGTGTAGCTCCAGGTGTAATGACTCGAAAAAGCGTTGGTGTTCCTTTACAAACAGGATTAAAAATTATTGATTCAATGATTCCAATTGGAAGAGGACAACGTGAGCTTATTATCGGGGATCGTCAAACTGGAAAAACAGCGATTGCGATTGATACGATTTTAAATCAAAAAGATACAAATGTGAAATGTATCTATGTTGCGATTGGTCAAAAAGCAAGTACGGTAGCTCAAATTGTTGAAAAATTAAAACAACATGGAGCTATGGAATATACAACAATTGTTGCGGCAACCGCAAGTGAAGCGGCTCCATTACAATATATTGCACCATATGCAGGTTGTGCTATCGGTGAAGAATGGATGGAACAAGGACAAGATGTTTTAATTGTTTATGATGATTTAAGTAAACATGCCGTTGCTTATAGAACACTTTCTTTACTTTTACGTCGTCCTCCAGGACGAGAAGCGTATCCAGGAGATGTTTTCTATTTGCATTCTCGTTTATTGGAGCGTGCTGCAAGGTTGAATGAAGAATATGGTGGAGGATCTTTAACGGCTTTACCAATTATTGAAACGCAAGCTGGAGATATTTCTGCATATATTCCAACAAATGTTATTTCCATTACAGATGGCCAAATCTTCTTAAAATCAGATATGTTTAATGAGGGTGTGCGTCCAAGTGTAGATAGTGGATTGAGTGTAAGTCGTGTTGGTAGTGCTGCACAAACAAAAGCAATGAAACAGGTTTCGGCTTCTTTGAAGTTAGAGCTTGCACAATATAGAGAGATGGAATCTTTTTCAAAATTTGGTTCTGATCTAGATGCAAGTACGAAAGAAGTTTTGGATCATGGTGCTCGCTTGACACAACTATTAATTCAAAAACAATATTCTCCAATGAGTGTTAGTGAACAAGTACTTTCTTTGTATGCTGCTAAAAACAAATATTTAAAGTCAGTTCCGATTGATCAAGTAGGTGCATATGAAAAAGGGATGCTTGATTATATGCATCGTGAATATCCATATGTATTGGATCAAATTGAGGCAAAAAAAGTACTTGATGATGAATTAGAGGCGCAAATAAAAACCGCATTGGATTCTTACGCAAAAATATTTGAACAAGTAGGTGCGCAAGATGGCACAGAGTAGACAGGCAATTCAGGCTCGTATTAATTCGGTTAGTTCTACAAAAAAGATAACGAAAGCAATGCAGTTGATCGCATCAAGTAAATTGACACGTCAAAAACAAATCATGGAAGAAAATCGTTCATATGCACAGGGATTACAAGAATTGTTTACCATGGTTTTAAAGAGTTCGGATTCAAATTCTATATATTTGAAAGGAACTGAGGATAAACCGGCTGTAGTTTTTGCGATTACAAGTGATATGGGATTGTGCGGAGGATATAACGCAAATATTTATCGTATGATTCAAGACGAAATTAAACCAAATGATTATGTAGTCATGATTGGATCAAGAGGGGCTTCATGGATTCAAAAAAGAGAATATATACTTCATGATAGCTTCATAGATTTAAATGAAGATAATGCATATGATTCTTTAGCGAAGAGTATGCAAAGCGTGCTTGATTTATTTGAACGCAAAGAGATTTCAAAAATACAAATTTTATATACGCATTATAAAAATACCTTAACTTTTGTTCCAACTTTAGAGACTGTATTACCTGTTTCTAAACCAGAAGCAGAAGAAAAGCAAGGACTTCATGCGGACATGATTTTTGAACCGGATAAAGAATCCATGTTAGAGATGATGATTCCTATGGTGACAAAATCTATCCTTTATTCTCGCTTTTTAGAGAGTAAGACTAGTGAGCAGGCCTCACGTAGAATGGCTATGGAGAGCGCAACAGATAATGCGGATGAATTACAAAATGAACTTGAACTTGTATTTAATAGAGTTCGTCAAGGCGCAATCACTCAAGAGATTACAGAGATTGTTGGTGGCGCAAATGCGCTTTCGTAAAGGAGGGTAAAAATGAATCAAAATATTGGAAAAGTCGTTGAAATCATTGGTCCAGTAGTTGATATTCAATTCTCACAAAATCATTTACCAGATTTATTAACGGCTATTGAAATTCAACGCCCAAATGAAGATAGTTTAATCGTGGAAGTAGAACAAGATATTGGATCAGATCGAGTAAGATGTATCGCAATGGGAAGTACGGATGGCCTTGTTCGTGGTATGGATGCGATTGATACAGGAAAGCCTATTCAAGCTCCTGTTGGCGATAAAATTTTAGGTAGAATGTTTAATGTTTTAGGACAACCTATTGATGGATTAGGTGATGTAGATGATAGTTTGCATATGCCTATACATAGAAAGGCTCCATCTTTTGATGAACAAAGTACAACAAGTGAACCATTAGAAACAGGAATCAAAGTTATTGACTTGTTATGTCCATACGCAAAGGGTGGAAAAATCGGCTTATTTGGTGGTGCCGGAGTAGGAAAAACGGTATTGATTCAAGAGTTGATCCATAATATTGCTAAAGAACATGGTGGAAAATCTGTTGTTGTCGGTGTTGGGGAAAGAACACGTGAAGGAAATGATATGTACCATGAAATGAAGGATAGTGGCGTTTTAGATAAAACTGTTCTTGTTTATGGACAAATGAATGAATCACCAGGTGCACGTATGCGTGTAGGATTAACAGGTCTTACAATGGCTGAATATTTCCGTGATGTTGAACATCAAGATGTATTGTTATTTATTGATAATATCTTTAGATTTACACAGGCGGGATCTGAAGTGAGTGCTTTACTTGGACGTGTTCCTAGTGCTGTAGGATATCAGCCTACTTTAGCAACAGAGATGGGACAACTACAAGAACGTATTACTTCAACGAAGGATGGTTCTATCACTTCTGTACAAGCTATTTATGTACCTGCAGATGATTTAACAGATCCAGCTCCAGCAACAACATTCTCGCACTTAGATGCGAAAACAGTGTTGGATCGTGATATTGCTGCATTAGGAATTTATCCTGCGGTTGATCCGTTAGAATCAAGTTCTCGTATTTTGGATCCACTTGTTGTTGGTGAAAAGCACTATAAAGTAGCTCGTGGCGTACAAAATATTTTACAACGTTATAAAGATTTACAAGATATCATTGCTATTTTAGGTATGGATGAATTGAGTGAGGAAGATAAGAAGGTAGTCAATCGGGCTCGTCGTGTACGTAATTTCTTATCTCAACCATTTACTGTAGGGGAAGCGTTTACTGGATTAAAAGGTAAATATGTACCTTTAGAAGAGACAATTCGTAGCTTTGAAAGATTATTGGCTGGAGAATTTGATGATTTACCTGAACAAGCTTTTATGTTTGTAGGTACAATTGAAGAAGCGGCTGAAAAGGCTAAAACCTTAGCTGGAGAATAATCATGATTACTTTTAAAGTAGTAACACCAAAAGGTGAATACTTAAATCAAGAGGTTAAAAGTATACATGTAAAAACGGTGATTGGCGAAACGACAATTTTACCAAATCACATGCCTATATTTGCTTCATTGGTTCCTTGCAAGATGATACTAAAGGATGCACAAGATCAAGAACAAATTTATGCGTTATCTGGAGGGTTTCTACAATTTGATAAAAATCAAGGCATGATTCTTGCAGATGCGATTGAAGGAAAAGCAGATATTGATATTGAACGAGCAAAACAATCAATGAAACGAGCAAAAGAAAGAATTGAAAAGAAAGATTCAAAAACAAATATGAAGCGAGCTGAGCTTTCTTTAGAAAGAGCCATCAATCGTATTCATGTCTATGGCGACTAAGGTCGCCATTTTTTACACATTTTTTTAAGAAAAATGCTTGCAATTTAAATATTTACATGGTAATATAAACAAGCGTTACGGAAAAGCGCATGATCTATAAAATAAGAATTCTGAAAATATTCTTGGAGAAGTACTCAAGTGGCTGAAGAGGTGCCCCTGCTAAGGGTATAGGTCGGGAAACTGGCGCGAGAGTTCAAATCTCTCCTTCTCCGCCATCTTATTTTTAGAAAAATTGGTCCAGTGGTGTAGTGGTTAACATGCCTCCCTGTCACGGAGGAGATCGTGGGTTCGAGTCCCATCTGGACCGCCATTTT
>CAVBGZ010000123.1:0-7782 GCA_963595075.1 Waltera intestinalis | reverse complement strand
TCATTGACCTGAACTGCAAAGGAGCAACGGCGATAACAAAGGTATGTCTGCCATATATCATAGATGGTGGTACAATTTTGGAAGTATCCTCAACCTCTGCATTTGTTCCGAACACAAACTTAATCGTTTATAGTGCATCAAAATCCTATATATCCGCACTTTCTCTTGGACTGCGTGAGGAACTTAAAGACAGAAATATAAATGTATGTGCTGTGTGTCCGGGTTTTATGTTTACAGAAATGACAAAGTCCGAACTTACAAAGGGTCAAAGCCGTTTGCCTGTAATCGACCAAAAGACTGCTGCTTTGAAATCCTTAAAAGCAGCAAAGAAAGGCAGAGCTGTTTACACTACCGGAGTATTTTATAAATGTTACCGATTGCTTGCAAAGTTGATTCCACATACACTTCTTGTTAAATTTGTGGGTCTTGGATAAGGAAATAGATTATGATTTTATATTTTTCAGCAACCGGAAATAGCGAATATGTTGCCAAAAGAATTGCAACCGAAACAGGCGATACTGCCGTTTCTATTACAGATTTCTATAAAAAACAAATTTTCTCATTTGATGAGAAATACAAAACACTTGGTATAGTAAGCCCTACATATTCTTGGGGATTGCCTGTTATCGTAACTGAATTTCTACAAAAATTAAATCTAAGCCACAAGCCGGACTATCTTTTTTTTATCGCAACCTATGGAACAACTCCCGGACAAACTGGGAAATTCGCAGATAATATGCTTGCTCCTAAAGGATTGCTATTGTCAGCAAAATTCAGCGTTAAAATGCCGGATACCTGGACTCCGATTTTTGATTTGAGTAATATAGAAAAAGTTCAGCGCATAAATGATAATGCTGAGCTTGAAATTGATTATATTATCAAGCAAATAAAGAATTTAACCGTAGGGGATTTTATGAATAATAAACTGCCTTATCCGCTCGCAAAAATAGGATATGAAATTGGATATGATTTGATGCGTAAGACAAAGCATCTTTCGGTTGAAGATACCTGTATTGGGTGCGGATTGTGTGCCAAAAACTGCCCCATTTCGGCCATTCAAATCAAAGACAGCAAGCCTGAATGGATTAAGGAACAATGTGTAATGTGCTTGGCTTGCTTACATCACTGTCCTAAATTTGCTATTCAATATGGTAAAAATACAAAAAAGCATGGACAGTATGTACATTCTCTTGAAACCTCGGGGAAAATTTGTTTAAAATAATAAAACGCTGATATTACACTCTTGTATTTGTTAATCTAAAACTGAGCCATTTTTCATTGAAAAACAATTTAAAAATGTGCCAGTTTTTTTAATAGGATTTCTTATGTGAAATTGGACGTATGATTGGAATGAAAAAATATGAATCATGAAATTCTTTCTATGTTATGATTGTTTTGTTGAATGATAAATTGAAAGTTGGAATATAAATGAAAAAATATACGATGCCACTAATAATGCTTATTATTTTTGAAACGGTCGCTATTACATTATGGTTAACAAAAGATAATTTATTTTATCTATTTAATTTTAGTTATATTGGATGTTCAATCGCTTTAGGGCTTAGTCTTTTTATTAGAAATTATAAATATGCTCGTCGTGTAACCCAACTTTTGGTTGGAACATATATGCTTGTGTATTTAGGCTTGATTTGTAATGAAAATATGCAAATAGAGGGATTTTGGTATTATTTGTTTACTGGCGTTTTTGAGGCGGCAACCATTCATTATGTTGTAGCTAAGATTTTTGGACCACTAATTTTTGGTAGAGGTTGGTGCGGATATGCTTGTTGGACGGCTATGATTCTTGATTTTTTGCCTTATAAAACACCTAAATATCCAAGAAAGAATATAGGTTGGATTCGATACATTGTTTTTATAGTATCTTTTGTGTTTGTATCTTCACTCTTTATCATGCATGTGGGTTCTATAGAAAAAATCATGTTTTGGGCATTTGTGATTGGTAATCTTTTGTATTATGGAATTGGTATACTACTAGCATTTGTTTTAAAGGACAATCGTGCTTTTTGTAAGTACATATGTCCAGTTGCAGTATTTATGAAACCAATGAGCTATTTTTCTCTTCTTCGAATTCAGTGTGATCAAAGTAAATGTGTTTCTTGTGGAAAATGTAAGAGGGTTTGTCCTATGGATGTAGATGTAACGAATAATTCAAGGAAACGTAAAAATGGAACAGATTGTATTTTATGTTTTGAATGTGTAAAGGCCTGCCCTAAAAAGGCATTATAGGAGTAAATATGGATATCGCTAATTATATAAATACTTTAGGTCAATTTTGTGGAATCAGAGATATAGAAGCATTAACGAGTAATCAATTATTTGAAAAGTATGGAATTGCTCAGGCTGATGTAGCTGTTTTATTTGGTGGAAGTGTACTAGCTGGTGGTGATGTATTTGCGGGTGCGATAAAAAATAATGTAGCTAATAAGTATGTTATTGTTGGTGGTGCAGGACATACAACGAATATGCTTCGAAAAATAGTTCATCAAGAATTTTCAGAGATAGAAACAAAGGATTTGTCGGAGGCAGAAATTTTCCAAAAGTATCTTAAAATAAAATATGGATTAAATGCAGATTATCTTGAGACAGAATCTACAAATTGTGGAAACAATGTAACGTATCTATTGGATTTATTGCATGATCAAAAGATTTCGTTTAAAAGCATCATCCTTATACAGGATGCGACTATGCAAAGAAGAATGGATGCTGTTTTAAGAAAGTATGCTTTAGATGATATTACGATTGTGAATTATGCGAGTTATAACGCAAATGTTTTGAGTATAAATGATGAATTGGTCTATGACAAAGAGATTCATGGTATGTGGTCTATAGAAAGGTATGTTCATTTATTGATGGGAGAAATTCCTAGACTTACTGATGATGAAAATGGCTATGGTCCAAGGGGAAAAGATTTTATTGCGCATGTAGATATTCCTGAAGATGTAAGATTTGCATTTGAAGAATTAAAGGCTGTTTTTGGTGATCAGATTCGCGAAGCTAATCCATTATATGCCTAAAAGTGATTTAAGTGTGATGGAGGAAAGGGGTGTGAAATTATGATGGCACACCCAGTTCTTTTGCAGAAAAAATATGCACATATAATAGAACTTTATGCAAAAGAATATTATGTGACACTTGAAGAAGCGTTAGATGTTTTTTATCGTTCTGAACTCTATGATTTCATAAGCAATGGGTTTTCAGATATGCATTGTATGAGTGATGCATATTTAGTAGAAGAGCTTGAAGAGGAATTAAAACATCATTCTTAATATCTATTATCCTTGTGAAATAATAAAGCAGATTCATCTGTTGTTTGTATCAGAATGAATCTGCTTTTTATGATTATTAATTAGTATTATCACACGTAATCCAATCAGAATCCCATGTGTTTTTATAAGCGTTGAATTTTCTTTTGCTTAGATTTCCATCTATATCTTTGTATTTCCATCGAGTCATGTTTTTTGAATTCTCCAAAGCGTGATCGGGTATATATAGATAATTTTTTTCTTTTAAGTTCATTTCATTTATCAAAAATGAATAATTTTTTAATGGCGATATAAAACTCTCTTTATCCATTTTCACAACTAATTGTTTTTTTCCTCCGTTTACTAATATATAAGCATTAGAGTTAGATATTTCATAAGTGCCTTTTGTTAGATTTGATTCAGTGTAGTAAGGTGTAATGATTAAAAGGTTAAGAAATAACATCGCAATCAGCATAGGGAATACATAAATAGTCGATTTGTTCTTTTTGTTAAGGATAGAATTTATGCGATAGTTCAGATTTGGTTTTCTATCGAAGGATAGATTTGAATTTAAAATAGTCGTTGAAGATTTGATTGTTTGTTTTTGCGTTTTAACTAGGAAGTTTAGATAATCCAATTTTTTATCTTCTTCAAGGTTTTCGGTAACTTTATTATCGGCATGAAGTTCAAGATAAAGAACTAATTGCTTGCTAAAAATGTATATTGGGATAAACCACCAAAATAGAATTTTAAATACATTCGCTATCAACTTAATTAAATTATCTTTGTGTTTAATATGTGCTATTTCATGTATAAGCGCATAATTCGTTTCTTCTTTGTTTAGATTTTCTGGGATTAGAATGATTCCATGTAATCCTACAACCATTGGAGTATTGATGTAGGATGTTTGATAAATTTCATAATCTTGATTTTCTATAAGAGTACCACTTTTTTTTACTTCGTAAATGATGTATTTACATTCTTTTATATGCTTTATAAACTCTATAAATTGGTAGATGCTTCCTATAATGGCAATAAAAAGTAGAAAATGATATACGTAAATTAGATTAAATAACTTATATTGAAGCATATTGATTAATGGATTCATAATCTTATCTAAAGGGATAAGTATTGATAATTTGGTTTCAAATGGAAAACAGAGTTTTATCAATATTATTAATAAAAATAGTTTAAAGAATATATGATTCATATTCCATTGTTTATGAATACAAAAATCAAAAATAAATATCATACAACTTGTCAAAATTAATGTAGATAGTAATGTTGACAAAATAAATGTCATAGAACTCACCTAATTTCTTTTTTTCGCTTATCGATTAGTTTTTGAAGTTCATTTAAAGAGTCTAAATCATCTTCTGCATCGACTAATCCACATAATAATTTAAAACGATTTGAATCGCTTATAAAAGCAGATATATATTGAGCTTGAGAAACTAAAGGCTTGTATGTTCGAGTTAGAGATTTCTTGTTAAAAACAATATCATCTACTTCTATAAACTTGCATTTTAATAAATTACGTAAAACTTGTTGGACGGTATTGATGTTTAAGTTTGGCGAAGTATCTTTAATCTCGCTTGCAGATAAAGCGGAATTGGCATTCCATAAGATGTCCATTATTGCTCTTTCTTTTTTCGTTAATTGTTCCATGAGTTATTCCTTCTTTCGTTTATATTTTAACATATATAAAAAATAAATAAAACACTTGTAAAAAAATAATGACGTGGTATATTTTTAATAGGAAAACGTTTTCTGATGAATAGTGGGGTGAATATAAATGAAAATTAAAACTTTACTATCTCTTTCTTTAGTTGCAGCATTGGGACTTACAATTTGTCCTGTCTTTGCAGATGATGTAGATACAAAGCCTGTAAGACAAAAAAACATTGAAGTCTTGTTTAGCGATTTAGATGACAATGACAAGGTTATTGAATTAGATGATGGAGGATTTTTATATGGAGAGGCAACATTAACAGATGAAAATGATCCAACGTTTGAACCAGTTGAATATAATAGTTTCAACGATCCTAATTCGATTACAGTAAAAGAGGCTAAAAAAATTATCCAGGATGGCTCTTCCTCTAATATTGCAAGAGGTTCAAATGTACCAGATAGTTCAACAAAAACAATAACAATAAAACCTAATGGTCATTATCAATCAAGTGAATTTAGTGGAACCGGTTGGAGATTTGGAGGATACTTTTTTAAAGCTTCATCAGGTTCAGGAACATATTTAAGATGGACTAGCTACAAAGATGGAGGAAGAGTAGGAAATTACTCAGAGGCAGTAGGCACAAAAAATGGTTCGTTGCAAGGAACAGCAATAGAAAAGAACCAAACACAATATGTAAGTCGTGGAGGAAGTGGAATGATTTATTATACATATTCCCCTGCACAAGGGACTTATTACTATGTAGCAAACGTTTAAAGATGGGGTGATAGAATGAAAAAGAGCAGATTATTAATTCCTTTGTTTATTGGCTTAGTTGCGGTTTCAGTTTATCCAGCTTTTGCATCATCAAGTGAAGAACCGACTAATGTTGATGAAGGTAATGAGGATGTAGATTATTTTTCTGGATGGGATGACAATGAAAAAGTGATTCCATTAGGTGGTGGTTTTCTTGGTGGAGAAGCTTATTTGCAAGATGGTGATCAAGAAATTTATTTAAATAGTGAAACGGATCCAAGTGCAATTACAGTTAAAGAAGCTAAGGAAATGCTTAAAAATAGACATGCTGAATCGAATGATGAATAAATTAGACGAATAATATAAAAAATTAATGCATGGGATAAAGATAGCTTGAACGGAGTACGGCTTTTTCTGTTCGAGCTATTCTTTTTGTAGTTCAGGAATAAGATTGGAATAATATTTTGTTTTACCAGATAAGACATCATCATAGAAATTTTGTTTCCAATCAATAAAATCGACGGCCTCCTCAAGCTTTTTGATCGATTGAAGCATGCCTCTTTTTTCTTATCTAAAATAATTTTACGCTTAGGTATTGAACTTTCTCCTTCAAGACACAGTTGTAAATATTCTTTCATTTCGGTAATGCTCATGCCACAGTTTTTCAAACAATTTAAACTTTGAATCCACTTGATATCATGATCATCAAAAACACGATAATTTCTTTTATCTCTTTTTACGTTAGGGACAAGGCCTTCATTACAATTTTCTAGGCAGAAAGCCCACGACTTTAGTCGATGGGATGAATGCCTTTCTTTTTTACTTTCTAAGCTAGATGATTGATTATATATCTAATACTTTTGTGTTATAATATAAGTACAAAAAGGAGCTTATTTATGCAAGATTATGCACGTAAGAAAGGCATCGTATACAAGAACCAATTTCATGTAATATTTTGTCCTAAATACAGAAGAAAAGTGCTCGTTGATGGAGTGGATATACGTCTAAAAGAAATACTCTACGAAGAGGCAAGCAAACTAGCTGTAGGAATCAAGTCGTTGGAAGTAATGCCTGATCATGTACACATCTTCCTGGAATGTGACCCAAGGCTTCCGCTTCATAAGGTAATCAAACAATTAAAAGGTGTGAGTTCTAGAAAGCTAAGAGAAGAATTTCCTTGGCTTAAGTCTAGAATTCCTAGCCTTTGGACGAGAAGCTACTTCTCATGTACAGTTGGACATATCAGTGAATCAACAATCATGAAGTACATTGAAGACCAAAAAAGAAAGTAGAAAGGAGTATGCATCATGGCAAGAAAAGCATCTACACCATCTTATACAGTTGAATATGCTCTATCTTTTGATGATGCAAATCCTTCTTCTGTATTAGATAAACTTAATAAGGTAGCGATAGCTATCTATAACGATATTCTTAATGAAGGGTTAAAACGTCTACACAAAGTACAACACGCCCCTGCATACAAAAGTGCGTTAGCGGAGTACAGAAAGCTTTGTAGAAAAACACCCCTTTCAAAAGCAGATGTAAGTCTAAAAGCACAATTAACAAAGATTATGAATGATGCTTGTGAGTATCATGGATTCAACGAATATGCTTTGCATGCTTATGCTAAGACGCCATCAAATCATTTCAAAGATAAGTCTGGTAAAAATATGCTTAGTAGTGGTGAAGTGCAAAAGCTTGCGACCAGAGCCTATCTAGCTTTAGAAAGAATAAAGTTTGGTAAAGCGAAACATGTTCGTTTCTGTAGTCCTAAAAATGGTTTGATTTCCATTGAAGGCAAATTTTCTAACACTGGCTTCTACTTTGATAGACAAACATTAACAGTTTGTTATTGTAAAAAATACAGATTTCCAATCATCATCAAACGCAACGATCAGTATGCAATGCAAGCCCTACAAGATAGAGTGAAATACGTAAGAATCAAACCACGTATCATACGAGGCAAGAAGAGATGGTTTGCACAGCTTGTGTTTGAAGGTGTTCCACCTCAAAAGAATCGTGTCTATGGGGAGGATACGCCACAAGGTATCGATATTGGTGTAAGTACAATTGCGGTTTCTAATAAGAACGAAG
>CAVBGZ010000122.1:0-7829 GCA_963595075.1 Waltera intestinalis | reverse complement strand
CCAACCATTATCACTACTCAATCGATTACTTCTAGGAACCGGAATATCAATTCCTGTGAACTACTCACGACCTACGCATAATGCTTAGAGGTCGGGGCTTCTTGCTTCATCCATCACTGCGTACGAGTGCACATCTTAGATGTCACACCGGTACGTCTTACACAATGTCCACAAGCGTATAGGTTTGGGCAGTTCCTGCCCTACCTTTTTTTGTTCCTGCCTATGCCAAACCTAGAAGTCTGAGTCCTTCTCGTTTGATATTGCTGGCGGCATTGATATCTCTGTCGTTTTCGTAACCACATGAACAGCGAAAGTAACGTTTTGACAAATCTTTCATTTCTGGATGGATCACACCACATTTGTAACACAGCTGAGATGACGGGAAGAATTTGTCAACTTTAACCAAGTACTTTCCGCGATTCTCAAGTTTGTATTCCAGCATGTTCAAAAACATTCCGTACCCATTATCCAGAGTCGCTTTGCCGTTGCCAAAACCTTTATTAGACATAGCTCTCATATTCAGATTTTCTACACATACGACATCGTACTGATTGGCTATCTCAGTACTCAGTTTGTGTAAAAAATCTTTTCGCTGATTTGCTATATGGGTGTGCAACTTGTTTACCCGTTTCAGCTGTTTCCAGTAATTGTTAGACTTCTTTTCGCCTTTTCTGGACCCCGTCTTACGAGATAAACGACGTTGCAGTTTGCCTAGCTTCTTCTGCGACTGACGATAATATTTATGCAACGGTGGCTTATTGCCATCACTGTCCACGTATAGACCGTCTGATTTGTAATCGAGTCCGATGGTATGGTCGACAGACGCCGAAACAGGCAAAACCTCTTTTTCATATTCGAAAAGAACAGAGCAGTAATAGGTTCCGTCTTTTTCTTGAGAAACTGTTGCAGACTTTAACTTCCAGGCTTCCTCAGCTTTTCTATGGATCATAGCTCGCACGTTTCCAACTTTTGGGAGTCGGATGAAGTCTTCTCCAACATAGATGGTGCCACCTTGATTGTTCGTTGTGTACGAACGTCTAGATTTCTTGGCGGACTTATATTTTGGAAAGCCACGAAACTTTTTCTTGCTTTTGCACGCTTTTAAGAAATCATTATACGCCTTATTTAAGTTAAGCTGGACATTGGCTAGAGCCAAACTGTCTACTTCTTTTAGATAAGAATATTCTTTCTTGTACTGTGCAGGCGTAGGATGAATCGTTTCTTTTCTTTCCTTATATGCTGTGTCCTTATCTGATTTCATAAGATTCCAGACTTTTCTGCAGCAACCGAACGTCTTTGCGAAAAGCTCTTTTTGAGAGACATCAGGATATATACGATATTTGAATGCAATGTTGGCTTTTTTACTCTTCATAATATATATTCTACCATATAGTACACATCATATCTTTAAGTTGCTCATCACATCTAAGGTAATTCATCCCACCACTTTCATTCTTTAGAAGTGGGGAATTTCTTGCTCCCCTCATGTTAAAAATAACCTTCTTAATTATATTCAGCATAATCGTTCTCCATTAAAACAACTATACCACTTAAATTGACATTATTTATGTCTATATTATAATATTTTTCTACTTTTTCAATTTATGGTATATTTGTTATGAAAGGTAGGATTTACATGTCAAAAAAAGCCACACTAGAACAATGGAAAGAATTATATGAGCTCGTTTTAAAAATTGATCGAAAACAGCCATGGTTAAAATATTGGGATCAAGATTTATTTGCGATAGAAACAAGAAGAGAAGAAGAACCTTACTTTGTTTCTATCTTAGGTAAGGCAAGTCAATGCATCGGTATTGCCACATATAAAGGAATGGAAGGATATAGCGACTTTTATCAAGTATGCGATGATGAATACAATCTTACAGCTGACTTTGTGATGTCCGACCAAAACTGTTTAACAGCCTATTGGGGAACACCCGAATATGTTGATGATGAAACCATGGAAATCATTGATGAACTTGATATCCAGTTTAGAGATGATGAAAACTGGATCTATTTCAAAGCTTTTGAAAAGAAAAGCTTTCCAAGCCTTCCAAACTATGCCGAAGTCAATCAATTAATCGAAGTATATAAAGGACTTATTTATGCATTAGATCACGATAATATGACTAATTTTGAAGATGGAGAAGTATCCTATACACAAAAAGACGAAGATGGAGATTGGTTCAATTACAGCTTACCTAGACCCATAGAACCTGATCGCTATTATCAAATCTTCGTTGAAAACTCCATTATCGATGAATTAAAAGAACTTGAAACAAGTGATATGGAATTAGCCGTAGACTTTGACTATACCATGTTCCCTGTTTCAGATGAAGGATTTGAAAGACCCATCAACCCATTAGCTTTTATCCTCTATGATCTTAGAGAAGATGCTATTATCACATTTGATCTAATTCACCCAGACCAAGAAGACTATCAAGTCATATTAGACAATGTGATTGGTATTATGCATCAATTTGGATTACCAAAACACATCTATGCCAAAAACCCATACATTTTAAATTGGCTAGAATATTTATGTAAGCAATTAAACATTGAACTTATTAAAGATGATTTACAAGAATTAGACGAAATATTTAATGATTTAAAACAATTAGATGAATTTAATGAATTTATGGAAAACGCAGAAGACTAGTCTTCTGCGTTTATTAATAATTTTATTTTATCTTTAAAAATATAATGGAAAAGAGCTATCACTCTTCCTACCCCTAAAACGGCAATCAAAGTACCGATGCCAATCCCTACAATACCACCTGTACAGAGCATACCTAAACAAACAGTAATACATACGCAAAATAAATCAAACATATTCTTTGTGAAACCTACACTCTTATCGATGGCACGCGCAATCGCTTGTACAATCCCATCCCCAGGATTTGGGATGATCTGCATGCTTAAAGACATCGCTGCACCAACACCCGTTAATATGATCGCAATTAATAATAGAATAAAACTTTGAACCGGCGTACTAGCGCTAGGTATATAAGCTGAAAAAAGGTTTAAAACACGAGTAAAACACAAACTTAAAGGCAGTTGGAATAAATCCATGATTATCGCTTCTTTATCCTTTAAATGAAAATGAATAAGAATTTGAATCAATACAAAAATACAATAAACGATAAACGTAAGATTGCCAAAATTTAAATTAAAAATCTCAGAAATACAATATGGAACTGAAATAATTGGCGACACCCCAAGATTTGCCTTAGTATTTAAAATAAGACCCATCGCCAAAATAAATAATCCAAGCACATAGACACAAAAACGCGATACTTTTTGTTTACTCAAGCCAACCCCTCCTGACTTGATAATTATACAACTTTTTTCACAAAAAGAAAAAAAGAAGTTGCCTAGACAACTTCTGGAATAATAATCTTCCCTTCTCCACCACAATATAAAGTAATCGAATCTATCAATTGTTTTGAAACCTCATTCAAATATGCATCACTTGTATTCATATTCCCTTGAACGATAAAGAAGGCAGACGTTGTATCCTCTGTAACCTTCGTCTTGTTGACTTGTCTAACTTCTAAGCGACATAATACATCATTCGCATCATCACAATAGGCATATTCAGTTGTTTTCACCTTACAAGGCTCAGTCATTCCTAATGGAATGTACGTTTCATCTCCACGCAACATTCTTAATGTCACATTTCCGACCACATACTCTAAATCATGTGCACCCAAACATAAACCACTTTCGATACTGATCAAATTGTAAATGTCGACCACCTTATTTAATGGATGCAGACATTGATTCTTTTCCAATAAACGAATTAAATTTTCACTTGCCGGTATATTTTTACGTTTTGAAATCGACAAGTTTTCATGAAGCTTATGAAACCCAAGCAAGATAGGATCAGATTCGATAGAACGATGATTATTTACTAATTCCTTTTCTTTCGAATCTCGATAAGCCTGATATTCATCACTTAACACTTGATTATCAAATCCACTTATTTCAACAAAGACAATTTTTAATCCATTTTCAAGTAATTTCTTTTCTACAAAATAATTCATAATGACTCCTTTCAAAAAAAGACTCAGAAAACTGAGTCTTAAGCTACGGCCTTAAATGCTTCATCTAAATCTTGGATGATATCATCAATATTTTCACATCCAATGCTTAAACGAATTGTGTTTGGTTTAATACCTTGATCCAACAATTCTTCTTCTGTACATTGTGAATGTGTTGTTGTGGCAGGATGAATAACTAATGATTTTACATCGGCAACATTGGCAAGTAAAGAGAACAATTCAAGATTATCGATGAAATCTTTTGCTTTTTGAGCATCTCCCTTAATTTCAAATGTGAAGATAGACCCTCCACCATTAGGGAAATATTTCTTATACAATTCTTGTTGTTTAGGATCTGTAGAAACACTAGGATGATTAACATGTTCAACTTGTGGATGATTATTTAAATATTCAACAACCTTTAATGCATTATAAACATGACGCTCAACTCTTAACGATAAAGTTTCTAATCCTTGTAAGAAAATGAATGAATGAACTGGAGAAATAGTCGCTCCTGTATCACGTAATAAGATAGCACGAATCTTTGTTACAAAGGCAGCTGGCCCACAAGCTTGTGTAAAACTAATACCATGATAACTTGGATTTGGTTTTGTCAAACTATCAAATTTTCCACTTGCTTCCCAATCAAATTTACCACTATCAACAATGATACCACCAATCGTTGTTCCATGACCACCAATGAATTTTGTTGCGGAATGAACAACAATATCAGCACCATATTCAATTGGACGTACTAAATATGGAGTCGCAAAAGTACTATCTACAACCAAAGGAATTTTATGTGCATGTGCAATTTTTGCGATACCCTCAATATCTACAACATCAGAATTTGGATTTCCTAATGTTTCAATATAAACAGCCTTCGTGTTTTCATCAATCGCTTCTTCCACTTCTTTTTCATCAAAAATGTTCACAAATTTTGTTTCAATACCATATTCAGGAAGAGTATGTTCAAATAAGTTAAATGAACCACCATAAATATTTTTTGCAGAAACAATATTGTCTCCTTTTTGAGCTAATGTCAAAATTGTATAAGACACAGCAGCAGCACCACTCGCAACTGCTAAAGCAGCAACACCACCCTCTAAAGCAGCCATACGTTTTTCGAATATATCTTCTGTTGGATTTGTCAATCGTCCATAAATATTACCAGCATCGCTTAGTCCAAAACGAGCAGCCGCATGATCACAATTCTTAAATACATAAGAAGATGTTTGATAAATAGGAACTGCACGAGCATCCGTTACAGGATCTGCTTGTTCTTGTCCTACATGAAGTTGTAAAGTTTCGAATTTAAATTTTCGTTGATCTCTCGTTAATTTTGCCATAATCGTTCTCCTTTAACGTTCTTTATAGTCTGTATATTAAAGTATAATTCCTACAAAGTCAATAGGATTTGTAAATATTTACAGAAACAATATGAAAAATCCTGAAATTTGTCATATCATTTGTTTTCGATTATAATGAACGATAGAGAGGATTGAATATATGCGAAAACTATTAATTAGTATTTGCCTGTTACTTTCTTTAAGTTTAACAGGTTGTACACAATCACATGAATCCGAAATCAAAAAAACTGTAAATAATTATTTACAACAAGTCCAAAAGGGAGACTACGATAAAGCTTTAACATATTGTACAAAAAATGTCGAAGATCAAATTGCATTAAATAAGATTGCTTCAACCATAAAAAAAGATTTAAATGAATTAGGATTAGATTCAGATACAGAAAAATATGTTGAATCTTTTACTAAAAATATTTCAAAGCAATTTATCCAAAACTATAAAATCAAGGCTATTGAAGAAGAAAATGATTCATCAAAAGTTATTGTGCAAATCAAAGGAATCGATATGACATCTGTATCCTTTGATTCTATTAACGACGGCTTAGAAACGATGCTTGATGAATATATTCAAAATAACAGCGAAGAACTAGTTGCCCTATTTAATGAAAAAGGACAAGAAGAATTGACAAAAAAACTATCAACCGATTTTATACAAGTTATTTTTGATAAAATGAATGAAACTGTAAATAGCACAAAAAATAAAAAATCTAAAATTTTATTCACTTTAAACAACAAATATAAAATCACAAAAATTGAATTATTGACAAAAAAGAGCGCAGACTAAGCGCTCTTTATTATTCTTTAATATAGATATTTTCAGCTTCAGAAATCAAAATATTGCTTGTATAAAATTTAGACAAGGCTTTAATCGCGAATCCCGTATCTTTTATGCCTGCCGTTTCATAACTTGAATGCATCGCAAGTTGAGGCAAACCAATATCTACACAGTGCATACTGACTTGTGTATTCGATAAATTTCCTAGTGTTGATCCTCCCATACTATCGCTTCGATTCGCAAAATTCTGGTATGGAACATGAGCCAATTTACAAATTTGAGTGAATGCAGCACGACTAAACGCATCTGTCGTATATTTTTGGTTTGCGCTTTCCTTAATCACAACACCCTTGTTCATAAATGTACAATTCACCGCATCCGTTTTTTCACCATGATTTGGATGTACCGCATGTGCATTATCACAACTGACCATCATAGATTTTGCGATAGCCTGATAATATTCTTCATCTGTTTTATGTAAGCTCATATTAATTCTTTTTAAAACATCTTGAAGAAGAGTAGACATTGCACCTTGTTTTGTATTTGATCCAACTTCTTCATTATCAAAACAACAATATACATTGATATGTTTATCACAAGTAGAGGCAAGAAAAGCCTTTAAGGATACAAAAGCACATTGTAAATCATCTAGTTTTGGACTTGATATAAATTCATCTTTATATCCCCACACAACACCTTTTTGACGGTTTACTAGAAATAGATCTTTACCTAGAATTTGATCCACGTTCACATTTAATTCATTCGCAATCATTTGATCAAATGCACCTACTTTTAATTCTCCACAAGAAAATAGAGGGCATAAATCAATTTGACGATTGTATTTATATCCATTATTGACTTCACGATTAAAATGAATCGCAACATTAGGAATCAATAAAAGATCTTTATCAATATATAATAATTTAGATTCAATATTCGAATCATTTTTAACAAGAACTCTACCCGCAATACTTAAAGGACGATCAAACCAAGAAGAATCAATCATTCCTCCATAAGCTTCTACGTCTAACCTTAAGTACTCGTTAGGACCAGCTAGTTCTGGAAAACTCTTTACCTTATAGGTTGGTGAATCTGAGTGAGATGCACTCAATTGAAAATGATAATCACTTAATTCATTTCCTACTTTAAAGGCAATAATACTTGAGTTATTTCGGGTTGTATAATATTTACCACCCTTTTCAATATACCAAGACTCTCCTTGTTTTAAATATGTAAATCCTTCATTTTCTAAATATCCTTTAATTGTTTCAACAGAATGAAACATAGAATGAGAGGATTCAATAAATTTTAATAGTTCATTAGAAATTTCAATATCATTCATAAAAACAAACCTCCGACTCGTCTATTATAAGCCAAAAAAAAGACTGATACAAATGTATCAGTCTAATAAACTTCAATCAAATTAAGCGTCGATTTCAGTAACGTTTCCGGCACCTACAGTATGTCCACCTTCACGGATAGAGAACTTAGTACCATTTTCCAATGCGATTGGAGCGATCAATTCAACGTTCATAACAACGTTATCACCAGGCATTACCATATCAGTTCCTTCAGGAAGAGTGATAACTCCAGTAACGTCAGTTGTACGGAAGTAGAATTGAGGACGGTAGTTAGAAACGAATG
>CAVBGZ010000121.1:0-8209 GCA_963595075.1 Waltera intestinalis | reverse complement strand
TCTGCATTTCAATATCAACCGTGGTGTGATTGTCTAAAAGTGCAACAATATCAAAGCGCACATCCTTTGTTTGAATGTCCCTATCTGGAACATTGGTATTCTTGAGTTGAACTTCTTTAATTTTCAAATCAAGAAATGTTTCAAGCAAACCCTTTAAAGCGTCTTTACTTGATGGGGTATCTTGTCCAAATACATATTTGAAGACAAGATCATTCATTATTTTATTAGTCATAAGAGACCTCCTTCATTCTCTTATACGAATTTTTTATTGAAATGACTTAAAAATTTTTTAAAAATATATTTATCGTACCTAAAAGGACACTTTTTTTTAATAATTAGGCATATAAAAAACCTCCAGATTTTTCTGAAGGCTAGTGAGATTTACCTGTTTAATACTTCTTCAACTGTTGTGTTCATAGATTCTGCAAGTTTATCAACAAGAACTTTGATTTCTGGATTGAAATCAATGTACCATTTCACGCTATCTTTTATATATCGTCTTCTAAAATCTTCATTGGCATACACTGCCATTGTAAGATTATGTATACGATCGGCCGATTTTACGACTTTGGCAATAGGATTTGCCTTAATTCTTTCAATATATTCTTTTGGATCATATCCATCTTCTTTAGTCAAAAGTTGAACGGCTTCTAATACTTTTTTTCCTCCTAAACGTTCAATTTCTTCTGGTGTAGCATCTGTATCTTCTAAAAGATCATGAAAATAGGCGGTTAGAATGTAGTCTTGCCCAAATCCCCACTTTTTTACGATTTCAGCAACCGCAATAGGATGAGTGATGTAAGGCGTTCCTTCTTTTCTTTTTTGACCTTCATGTTTTTTTGTTGCGAATTCTAAAGCTTTTGTTTCTAATTGATTCATGCTTCTATAATAAACCAAAGTGAGAAGAAATGATATGGAATATTTAAAAAATACAGAGTAAAATAAGGGTATAGATTGGAAGGTGGACTATGGATAATACAATTTATGTAACTGGACACAAACACCCAGATACGGATACGATTATTAGCTCGATTGCGTATGCTCATTTAAAAAATCAATTAGGCATTAAATGTGTTGCGTGCCGTTTGGGAGATGTCAACGATGAAACAAAATTCTTGTTAGATCGTTTTGGCTATGAAGAACCTAAATTATTAGGGGATGCAAGATTTAAACTTGAAGACATTGAAATAGATGCACCCATCTCTATTTCTAAAAATGACACCATTTATGATGCGATGGTCATTATGGCTAATAAAAAGATTTCGTATCTAGGCATTACAGATGAAGATGGAAAACTAGAAGGCATGATTTCTTTACCAGATTTAAGTGTGTTAGGACTAGGCGATACGAAAGTCTCTAAAGAATATATGAGTCAAATTTCCGTAGATAATTTAGCTCGCGTATTAAAGGGAAATATGATTCATAAAGCGGATCATGTTAAGAATGGAAAAGTATGTATCGTACCTGCAACGAGTACAGGATTAAAAGATTATGATGTAAAAGATCGTATTGTGGTTGTTGGAAATGATGTAGAAGTGCAAAAACAAGCCATTAAAATGGGAAGTGCCATTCTTATTTTGGTTTGGGAAGACCAAATTGATGATGAAGTTCTACAACTTGCCAAAGAGTACAATTGTACGATTATTCAATCAAAATTGGGCGGAATGAATACAACACGATATATATTCTTCTCTATTGGAATTTCTTCCATTATGCACCATCAAGTTGTTTCTTTTAATAAAAATGAAATCATACAAGATGTTGGAGAAAAAATGCTTGAAACACGATTTGAAACCTATCCTGTAGTTGATGATGAAAATCACTTATTAGGATTTGTGAATCGAAATCATATTATGAAGACAAAGAATCGTAAAGTGGCATTAGTGGACCATAATGAATCAAGTCAATCCATTAATGAAATTCAATTTGCGGATATTGTTGAAGTCATCGATCATCATCGCATTGGTGATTTCACAAGCGTAAAACCAATTCATTTCAGAAATGAAACAGTTGGTAGTACAGCTACAATTTTGGCATGCGTTTACGAAGAAAATAATGTGGAAATTATTCCATCCATTGCCGGATTATTACTAGGAGCTATTTTAAGTGATACTCTTAATTTCTCAAGTCCAACAACGACGCCTAAAGATCGTTTGATTGCTCAAAAATTGGCTGATATTGCAGGCTTAGACATTCCAACATTCGCAAATGATATGTTCAGTGTTTATCAAAACATCATGAATAAGCCGATCGAAGAAATTATTAAAACAGATATTAAATTATTTGATATCCATGGTGCCAACGTATTCGTATCTCAAATCATGATGTATGATTTTAAAACCATTCAAGAAAGAGAAGCCGACTTTAGAGAGGTGGCTAAATCATTAGTATCAAATGCTGGAGATACAACGATAGTACTTTGTTTTACAAGCATTGGATCTACATCAACTATGTTCTATTGCGAAGGAAAAAGACAAGCTCAAGTGGAGACGGGCTATAAACCAAATGTAGAATATAAGGATATTGTGTCAAGAAAGTTACAAATTGTTCCAACACTTACAAATCTAATCAAATAATTAGGAGAAAACATTATGATAAAAGCTATATTTTTTGACATTGATGGAACTTTGTTTTCTCACACACTCAATAAAGTTCCAGATAGTACGCGTGAATGCTTGGCAAAACTAAGACAAAAAGGCGTTAAAACTGTAATAGCGACAGGAAGACATAAAGTCGATTTAAATAAACTTCCTGTAAAAGACATTGATTTTGATGGATACCTAACATTAAATGGACAAGTTGTTTTGGATGAAACAAAAACACTTTATGCCGGAACACCCATTGATGAAGAAGAAATGAAAATTGTTTCTCGTATCTTTGAGGCTAAACGAATTCCATTCATGTTGGTATCAGAAGACAACAAATATATCAATTTTATTGATGAAACAACACAAGAAATTTTGGATGAAGTGCATTGTGCAACACCTCCAATTTGTGAATATCATGGTGAAAAAATTTATCAAGCCATGGCATTCGTTCCTAAACACCAAAAAGAATTATTAGATTCTGTCTTGGATGAGTGTGCCATTACTTCTTGGCATGAATCAGGTATTGATTTAATTCCTTTAGGTGGAGGAAAATCTAAAGGAATTCAACAATTCTTAGATGCCAACCACATGAAAATAGAAGAAACTATGGCCTTTGGAGATGGTGACAATGATGCAGATATGCTTGAATTTGTCGGAATTGGTGTTGCGATGGGAAATGGTACAGAAAAGGCTAAGGCCGCTGCAGACTATGTGACAGATACCGTTGATAATAACGGGATTGAAAAGGCCTTAAAACATTTTGGCGTGATTGATTAGAACAACACTCGTGTTGTTCTTCTTTTATAAGAAGAAGGTGAGGAATATGAAATTAAAAAAAATATTAGGATGTGTTTTCAGTTTAGGGATGTTACTAAGCCCTCTAAGTGTATATGCAGAAGATACGGATATTGTTGCCCATACATCGGATAATGTTAATTTTACTTCGATTAATGATGCTTGGAGTGCAGCTCGTACTGGAACTGAAATCTATTTAGATTCGGATTGGAATACAACATCAAGACTTGTCTTAGAAGAAGGAGAAAGTGCTACATTGGATTTGAATGGCCATTCTATCTCCAGAGTATTGAGTGATTATGAAGGGAATGGAGAAGTTATTTATATGAATAAAAAATCCTCTCTTACATTCAATGGAAGTACAAATCGTACTTTTGAAGTTTCAAATCTTGGGGATAATTCAAATAAAGTAAATGTAACGACTGGTGGCGTGATCACGGGTGGTAAGAGTAAAAATGGTGCTGGTGGCATTCATATGTTAGAAAATTGTTCGCTTACTCTAAATCATGTAGGTGTTGTCGGAAATAGAACCTCTTATTTTGATGATAAAGGCGGTGGCATCCAGATGAATGGAGACAATTGTACAGTTAATTTAAATGATGGAAGTTTGGTTTCTTATAATCTAGCTTATGGAGGATGTGGTGGCGGAATTTATATTGCTGGTGAAGAAGGCAAAGTCAATATAAACGCAAGTGAGGTTTCCTATAATAAAGCCAATTATGGTGGTGGCATTTATTCCAATTATGATGGAACATATATTGATTTGGAAGATAATGGCAGTATCAATAATAATGTCGCATCCGATAATGGTGGTGGAGTTTATTTCGCAAATTCTTATAATCACATTTATAGTAATGATTCAACAGGTAAAGTTTCTTCAAACCGGATAAGAGATACGAAAGATACGAAAGAACCAAGTGGTGGAGCCATCTATTATGCATCTTCTATAAAAACGAATACAGGAAATGTCAATGGAATTACTTTTAATGGAAATGAAATAGATCATTCAAGCGGTAGAGGTGGAGCTTTATTCTTTGATTTGGGTAAGGTCGAAGTTACAAATTGTACATTCACAAAGAATAGCGCAAGCCTTGGAGGAGCTGTTTATTTGAACGATGATAATGTTTCTTTTTCAAATTGTACATTCAAACAAAATTCATGTAAAAAGAATGGCGGTGCTGTATTTGTAGACAGTCGTTATGATTTCTATATTTCAGGTAAAACAATTGTCAAAGATAATACGAATGCGGATGGAAATGCAGAAAACGTATATCTTGAAAATGGCAATTTCACAAGAGCCTATGTTTCTGGTACACCTGATGAAGGTAGTGAAGTAGGATTGACAGGAGATGGCTCTTGTAAAGTAGGAATCAATCAAACAAGCAATAATGGCAGTTTCTTTGCCGACAATCAAAATAACTATCATTTAGAATATGCTGATGGTAAGTTGTATCAAAGAGAAGACGCAACAGGAAGTATTTTTGGGAATGGTAATATAGTCATTGCTTCTATTGCACTTGTCGTTATTGTTGTTGGTGGATGCATTCTATATAAGAAGAAAAAAGTAAACTAAAGTTTAAAGGGTGTTCATTTGATTGAACACTCTTTTTTTTCTTGACACTATACTAGGCTTTAGGTTTATAGTACAGGTAAGTAAGTGAGGAAAAGAAAATGTTAGATGAAAAATTTGTGGAAAGTATGCCAAAACTAGGCTTTGGCCTTATGAGATTACCTAGAGAGGACGTTGAAAATGATGTGATTGATATTGATCACACAGAAAAAATGGCCAATTTATTTTTAGAGTCAGGACTCAAATATTTAGATTCTGCCTACGTATACAATGGAAGTGAAGAAGCTGCACGTAAAGCGATTACTTCTAAACATCCTAGAGATTCTTATTATATTACTTCAAAGTTGAATGTGAATGTTGCGAAAACAATTGAAGAAGCTAAAAATCAAATCAATATCTCCCTAGAAAGAGAAGGAGTTGATTATCTTGACTTTTATCTTTTACACGCAATCAATGATACAAGTATTAAAAAATATGAAGAATGGAATCTATTTGAGTATGTGAAAGAATTAAAAGAAATGGGAAAAATCAAGCATTATGGTTTTTCTTTCCATGGCAGCGCAAAAGGATTGGATGAAATTTTAACACGTCATGAAGATGTTGAATTTGTACAACTTCAAATCAATTATGCTGACTGGAACAATCCAAGCATTGATTCAAAAGGCGTTTATGAAGTAGCACGAAAACATAATAAACCTATTATTGTTATGGAACCGATTAAGGGTGGAACTTTGGCTAACCCACCAAAACCTGTACAAGATCTATTAAAGAAAGCTAATCCAAATGTGAGTTTAGCAAGTTGGGCTGTACGCTTTGTAGCCTCATTACCAGGTGTCATGGTTGTTTTAAGTGGTATGAGCAACATGGAACAAATGGAAGATAACCTTTCTTATATGAAAGATTTTAAACCGTTAAGTGAAGAAGAACAAAAAACAATCGAAAAGGCAATGGAAATTTTGGCTTCGATTGAACAAATCCCATGTACATCTTGTCACTATTGTACGGATGGATGTCCAATGAAGATTCAAATTCCAAACATCTTTTCAGCTATGAATCTAGAATTGATTTATGGAAATACGGATGGGGCAAAACGAAATTATGATTTTGCGACAAAAGGAGATCATGGAAAAGCGAGTGACTGTATTAAGTGTGGTCAATGTGAAATGCAGTGTCCGCAACACATTCAAATTCGTGATTGGTTAGACAAAGTAAGTGAAACATTAGAATAGTAGAGGGTTGTATGAAAGCTTTATATCTAGAATGCAAAATGGGTTGTGCAGGAGACATGCTGATGTCAGCCTTAAGCGAATTGGTGGATCAAAAGGCATTTATTGATAAAATGAATGCTTTAGGGATTGAAGGCGTTAAAGTAGAATGTGTACCTTCAAAAAAATGTGGTATTCTAGGTAGTCATATTCAAGTTTTGATTGATGGTAAAGAAGAATCAGAAAATGTGGATTTTTCTTTACACATTGAAAATGCAGAACACATGGAACATATTCTTGATCATATTGAAGAGATCGAAGGGATTCATCATGTGAGCTATTCAAATTCCATCTTATCTTTTCAAGCGAGTCATGAGGATGGAGAACGGCTAGAAAATCAAATTCGTCAAATCCTTTTTAATCATTTTCCTAATGCCCATATGCACAGTCATGGCCATTCACATCATGCGCATGGGATGAATGTTTCAAAAGTGTATTCAATCATTCAAAATTTACCTGTTAGTAATCGTGTAAAGAAAGATGCGATATCGGTATATGAGCTTATTGCGAAAGCGGAAAGTCAAGTTCATGGTATGGATGTAGAAAACGTGCATTTTCATGAAGTGGGAACGATCGATGCACTTGTGGATGTGGTTGGAAATTGTATGTTGATGGAAATGATCGATGTGCAAAGAATTTATTGTTCACCCATCGCTCTAGGAAACGGAATGGTAAAGTGTGCTCATGGAATTTTACCTGTTCCAGCACCGGCTACCGCCATTCTTTTAGAAGGTATTCCTAGCTATGCAGGACGCATGGAAGGGGAACTTTGTACACCTACAGGAGCTGCGTTATTAAAATATTTTGTAGATTCTTTTGAAGTACAACCAACCATGAAAACAAATAAAATTGGATATGGTATGGGAAATAAAGATTTTCCAGCCGCCAATTGTGTCCGTGCCTTTTTAGGTGAGATGGATGACGATGGCGAAGTTTGCGAGCTTACTTGCAATTTAGACGATATGACACCAGAAGAAATTGGCTTTGCGTATGACATTCTATTTGCCAATGGAGCTTTAGATGTTTATGTGACAAGCGTACATATGAAAAAGAATCGTCCTGGATATGTGTTTACTTGTATGTGCAAGACTTCAGATAAAGAGAAGATGATGGAATTGATGTTTAAACATTTAAGTACTTTGGGAATTCGAGAAAGTAGCTGTATAAGACATGCACTTAAAAGAAAGGTTGAAACTTTAGAAACACCATATGGTTCGGTTCGTAAAAAACAAAGTTATGGGTATCATGTTCAAAAGGAAAAGTTTGAATATGAAGATTTAGCGCGTATCGCAAAAGAAAATGGACTGTCCATACAAGAGATTAGGAGAATTTTGAGTGAGAAATACTAAGAAATTAACAATGTCAGCCATGATGGTTGCGATTGGAATTGTTTTACCAATTGTGATTCGAATGATTCCTAATGGTGGTGTTTTATTTTCACCGATGCATATCGCTCCCTTACTTGCAGGCATGATTATTGGGCCTATATATGGTTGTATTGTAGGCATCTTATGTCCTATATTAAACAGTATGATTTCAGGAATGCCACAAGGTATGACATTGATTGCGATGTGCTTTGAATTACCCGTATATGGTCTAATCAGTGGCCTTTTTATGAATCTATTAAATAATAAGAATGAAAAAGTACAAGTTTATATGTCTTTGATTATAGCCATGTTTATGGGTAGAGTCATTGGCGGTATTGTACATGCGATACTACTTGGAGCTGGTAATTATTCTTTACAAATATGGGTTACCTCCTATTTTATTTCAACAGCTCCTGCCATTGTTATTCATATTATTTTATTACCAATGGTTTATTTTGCATTAAAAAAAGCGAAGCTCGTTTAATTCGGCTTCGCTTTTTTAATAGCATCTTTGTAAGAATCGAAATCCTGATAAATATTATAGAAATAATTCCTGGTTTTATAATACGAAAAAGATCGATTGCTCGATCTTTTAAGATTATTCAGCCTTTTTACCAGCTAATT
>CAVBGZ010000120.1:0-8241 GCA_963595075.1 Waltera intestinalis | reverse complement strand
CTCTTAAACTCCTCTCTATACGCAATATCATGAAGTAAGCACGCAATCACCATATCCTCTACATTCAATCCTTCATTTTGCGCAATGACTTTACCAATATTGGCCACTCTATAAGAATGTGAAAGACGATACGTATCCTTAATGTTTTCTTTTAAAAATTCTTCTGCCTTTGTAAGTGTATTCATACCTATAATATACCCCAATTTACAAGAATTTTCTGAAAAGTATGATATGATATTCGAAAAGGAGTTTTTATTATGAAACAAGTCGTCGATTTAAAAGATCATTCATATCCTATATATATTGAAAGAAAAGGAATTGAAAAAGTTAAAGACTATATTCCTGTACATAGAAAAATCGCAATCATCACAGATACAGGCGTACCAAAAAAATGGGTGGATGCAGTTCAAAAGCAATGCCCAGATTGCTTTGTATTAACCATTCCACAAGGAGAACAAAGCAAATGTTTCGAACACTATAACAAGCTCCTTAATCAAATGATTGAACATGACATGTCTAGAAGCGATGCGATTATTGCGATTGGTGGAGGCGTTGTCGGAGATTTGGCTGGATTCGTGGCCGCCAGTTACATGCGAGGCATCGATTTTTACAACATTCCAACCACAATTCTTTCGCAAGTTGATTCAAGTGTTGGTGGAAAAGTCGCAATCGATATGGGATCCTACAAAAATATCGTAGGTGCCTTTTGGCAACCTAAAACCGTTATCATTGATCCAAATGTATTATCAACTTTATCTTTACGTCAACAACATAATGGTTTATGCGAAGCCTTGAAAACGGGTCTCATTCAAGATGAAAAAATCATTGAACTCTTTGAAAAAGAGGAATTAGATATTGATGAAATCATTCAACGTTCCATTAATGTGAAGCGTTTAGTCGTTCAACAAGACGAAAAAGAATCCAACCTAAGAAAAATATTAAATTTCGGTCACACGATTGGACATGCGATTGAAGGAGCCTATGGATTAAATGCCTATCTTCATGGAGAATGTGTTGCGATGGGCATGTTGTTTTTTATTGAAGATGATACTTTAAAAGATCGAATTTTAAAAATATATGAAAAACTAAATCTACCTAAAGTACCAGAATATGATGTAGATACTTTGATGAAATATATCAGTCATGATAAAAAAACAAATCACAATACCGTCAGTGTTATTAAAGTAAAAAAGGCTGGCACTTATTTCATTGAAGAACTCACACTTGATGAAATCAAAAAAGTTTTAGAAAGAGGTCCGTATGAAAAATAATTTTGGAACCAATATATCTTGGACATTATTTGGAGAAAGTCATGGTCCTGCCATCGGTATCACATTGGATGGTTTACCTGCAGGATTTAAAATTGATGAAGAACAAATCAAAGATGACATGAATAAAAGAAAGGCAGCCGGAAAAATCTCAACACAAAGGCATGAAGCTGATGAAGTACACATTATTTCAGGCTACTACAACGGATACACAACCGGTACTGCATTAACAATTATCATTGAAAATCAAAACACAAAATCAAAAGATTATTCTGCATTCCACGGAAGATTACGTCCAGGTCATGCCGACTATACAGCTTTTGAAAAATACAATGGCTATCAAGACTATCGTGGTGGAGGCCATTTTTCTGGAAGACTTACCGCATGCATTGTTGCGGCAGGAAGCATTTGTAAACAAATTCTAAATGCACAAGGTATCTTAATTGGATCTCATATTGAAAGTTTATATACATTAAATGATGAAATATTTAGTGATGACATTCAAACATTGAATGAACAAATAAAATCCATAAACAGTAAAACTTTTGCGCTCATTAATGAAGATATGCATCAGCCTATGATTGAATTGATTGAAAAAGTGGCTGAAGAAAAGGACTCTTTAGGAGGGATTCTAGAAACAGCTATTACAGGACTTCCTACCGGACTTGGAGAACCTTTCTTTGATTCTGTAGAAAGTATTTTAAGCCATTTAATTTTCTCAGTTCCAGCCGTAAAAGGCGTTTCTTTTGGCGAAGGCTTTGGTTTTGCGAAAATGAAAGGCAGCCAAGCCAATGACTGTTTTAAGTACGAGGATACAATCTCAACATATACAAACCATAATGCCGGTATTAATGGGGGTATCACAAATGGTATGCCTATTAAAATTCATACATGCATCAAACCTACCCCTTCCATTTTTAAGTCTCAAAAATCAGTAGATTATCTAACAAAAGAAAATGTAGACTTAGAAATTCAAGGAAGACACGATCCATGCATCTTACATCGCGCAAGAATTGTCGTTGATAGCGTCGTTGCGTTTGGCATTCTAGATTTATATATGTCTAGACTTGCGATCAAGCCTTTACAAGGAGAAATAGAATGAAAGTAAAAATAACACCTAGTACAGTGGATGGTAAAATTTCCATTCCTGCCTCAAAATCAATGGCCCATAGAGCCATTATTTGTGCCTCTTTAGCCGATGGAGAAAGTATTGTTTCGAATGTCACAAATTCAAAGGACATTGAAGCAACTATTTCTTGTATGAAAGCTTTTGGGGCCAATATTCAACAATTAGATGAAACAACATATAAAATTCAAGGAACAACATTAAAAAATCAAACAGGTAACATGACTTGTAACGCAAATGAGTCTGGATCTACACTACGTTTCCTTATTCCTTTTGCCGCATGTACAAATGCCCAAGTTCAATTTTTAGGACAAGGAAGATTACTTCAACGTCCAATGGATGTATACAAAAATGAGTTTAAAGAACAGAATATTGAATTCATTCAAAACGAAAAAGAAATTATCATTAAAGGAAAACTTGAAGCCAAAGACTATGTCGTACAAGGAGATATTTCAAGTCAATTTATTACTGGACTTATGTTTGTACTTTCTTTGTTAGAAAAAGACAGCACTTTAACGATTACTGAGCCTTATGAATCTAAGAGTTATGTAAATCTTACGATTCAAATGTTGAACAAGTTTGGCATTGAAATCATAGAAACAAGTTCAAACTCTTATTTGATTAAAGGAAATCAATCGTATAAGGCAAATAACGTCAGTGTAGAAGGAGACTTTTCTCAGCTAGCCTTCTTTGCGGTACTTGGCACACTAAATCATGATATTCAATGTTCAAATATGGATCTAGAAAGTAAACAAGGAGATAAAGCCATCTTAGATTTTATCCCAAGCTATACAAGTCAGGAAGATACAATTCTAATTCATAAAAGTAACCCTGTTTCACAAACGATTGATCTTTCAAACTGTCCTGATTTAGGACCGATTCTTTGCGTGCTTGCCTCATATACAAGTGGTGAAACAAAAATCATCAACTGTGCAAGACTTAGAATGAAAGAAAGTGATCGTATTGAGGCCATGGAGACAGAATTAAAAAAATGGAATGTCGATATGACGAGTACTTTTGATTCCATCACCATTCATGGTAAAGAAAGCTATACATCGGATTCCATTGTAGAAATCTTTGGACACAACGATCACCGTATCGTAATGGCCATGACTGTATTTGGTCTTTGTGCCAATACTCCATGTATCATTGATGATGCACAAGCTATTTCAAAAAGTTATCCAACTTTCTTTGATGATATTCAAAAGCTTGGTGGAAAGGTTGAGGTATTATGAAAAATGTCGCAATTATTGGACTTGGATTAATGGGGGCAAGTTTCGCAAAGAAATTAACCGAACTCAATTATTCCGTTTATGGAATTGATGTCAGTAAACAAAGTATAGATAAAGCCAAAGAACTACAAATCATTCAAGATGGAAGTACAAATCCTTCAGATATTATTTCAAAGTGTGATACTTTCTTATTTTGTTTGTATCCCACAAAAATTCTTCCTTGGATTGAAGTATACCAGGATGATATTCCACAAAACGCATTATTAATGGATATTAGTGGTGTAAAAACAAATATTGTCAAACCCATCCAAGATATTTTAAGAGAAGACTTAGAGCTATTAAGCATTCACCCAATGTGTGGAAGAGAATCAAGAGGAATTGAGTTTAGTGATGGATCTATTTTTAAAGGTTCAAACATTATTCTTGTTCCAACAGAGAAAAACAAAAAAGAAACCATTGAAGATGTAAAAGATCTTGCGCAAAAGATGGAATTTGGTCGTATTTGTGAATTAAGCATTGAAGAGCATGATAAGATGATTGCGTTCTTATCCCAATTAACACACGTCATCGCAGTTTCTTTAATGAATACACATGATAATTCCCATCTTGTTGAATATACAGGAGATAGCTTTAGAGATTTAACTCGCATTGCCAAAATCAATGAAGATTTATGGACCGAATTATTTGTGATGAATAAAGACATTCTTCTTGATGAAATCAACCAATTTATTGATGCGATTTCTCATTTTAGAGATAGCTTAGAAAAAGAAGATACACAAGAAATGAAGCGTTTATTTATTCAATCCACAAAGCGTAGAGATAAGTTTAATAAGACAGACGTTAAAAAGAAGGCCTAAGCCTTCTTCTTTTTATATGAGTTTTAAATGCTTAAACGCATTCCAAAGTCCATCATCATTGACATCGGTTGTGATGTAGTCAGCTGCCTCTTTGATTTCCTTACCACCATTGCCCATCGCAACATTGTATGCGCAACATTCAAACATCGATAAATCAATTTTGGCATCTCCAAAAGAAATCGTATCCTTTTGATCCGCATGTAGATAATCCAATAAAACCTCGATTGCATGACGTTTTGTGATTCCAGCTGGACCTAAATCTCCAAACAAAGCCACTTCACCTTTACCACCCCAAGTATTCGCAATTAGATTTGGAAACTCTACTTTGGAATCCAAATGATCTTGATAGCTACTTAAGATAAAGCTGATCTTATTCACATCATCACAATATAAATCTTCACCCTGTAAATGAATAAATCCACCCACAAAGCCTTGACTTGCCTGTTTTGCGGCCTCTAAATCGGCCCCTTTACCAAGAGCATATTTGATCATGGTTTCTGGACCTTGTTCTAACATATAATCGTTACAATACATACCACTGTTGGCTTCTAAATAAAAACCTAAATGTCTTTCATTACACCAATCTACAATATGTTTGACATCCTCTTTTGATAATCCCTGATGCATAACGATTTTATCATTATCTTCAACATAAGCCCCATTACCACCAATCATACCATCTAAGTCACATAAGTTTCTTTGTGAGATTTCAGCCTTTGAACAACCCGTACAAATATAAACCTTATGACCATTCTTTCTAGCTAAATCAACCGCTTTTCCTGCAGACTCTGGCATCTTTGCCTCATAATCAATCAAAGTACCATCCACATCTAAAAATACAATCTTAGACATTAATCCAAATCCTTTCCATTTGACTCAATACATTTTTTATACCAATAGAAAGAATCCTTTTTAATACGAGCCAAATCTTTTAAATCAAACTCATCACGATTGATATAAATCATTCCATAACGTTTTGTGATACCTTGATGCGTACTTACTAAGTCAAAAGCTGACCAAGGAGAATATCCCATCAAATCTACGCCATCTGTGATTGCTTGTTGACAAGCCTTAATATGTTTACGCAAATAATCAATACGATAATCATCATGCACCTTACCATCTTCCGTTAAAGTATCCGGTACACCACATCCATTTTCTGTAATTAACAAAGGTAAGCTATAACGTTCCCACAACTCTCTAAGCGTAATTCTAAGGCCTACTGGATCAATTCCCATACCATATGAAGTTTCTTCTTGAAGAGGATTTTTACAACCAACAGCCATACCAGGCTCCGTCATCATTCCCGTCATGAATTCTTCCATATTTGCTTTTCCTGAATTCATTTTTTCTTTTGCCTTTTTACCCTCTTCTTCACTAATATACTTAACGGTTGAACCACCATAATAGTTAAATGCGATAAAATCAGGATGCGCATTCGCCATGATTTCAGCATCTCCAGCCTCAATTTCAGGGAATGCATCTCTTTCTTTTAAATAATTAGCGAAAGCTTCTGGATATTTTCCAAAACAAACGGTATCCAAATATAAACGGTTTCGTAATTGGTCATAGTCCATTGCCGCCAAATAATCTTCAGGAGAAGAAGTTAAAGGATAAACACAAGTAATATTTGGTGCAGGTGCAATCCATGCATCACACAACTTATGACAAGAAACCATTGCCTTTGCCTGTGCTACCAACATATGATGATTAGCTTGGTAACGTTCTTTATCTGTCTTATAGTTTCCCATATTAAACATCGTCATCATGTTTTGTTCATTGATTGTTAAGAAGTATTTTACTTTTTTACCATATTCCTTGAAACAAACTTCACAATAACGAACAAAATCATCAATACATTGACGAGATGTCCATCCACCATATTTTTCTTGTAACGCATAAGGCAAATCAAAATGATAAAGAGTAACCACAGGTTGAATGCCATACTTTAAACATTCATCAATCACTTCATGATAATGATCCACACCCTTTTGATTGACTTCACCATCTCCATCTGGAATAATTCTTGGCCAAGCGATTGAGAAACGATATTCCTTAAATCCCATTTCAGCCATTAGGGCAATATCTTCTTTAAAACGATGATAATGATCACTACACACTTTCCAATCCGTAGTCCCCTTCATAATTGGAGCCATATCTTGCACAGAAGGACCTTTTCCATCTTCGTCCCAAGCCCCTTCACATTGATACGCACTCGAACTAGCTCCCCACAAAAAATCTTCTGGAAAGTCTTTTAATTTTAAGATATCCATCTTTAATTCCTCCGTTGTAACTGCTTGTATTATAAAAAGAGGAAACAAATTAAACAATTTAAAAGAAATAGACAGACATTTTATTCTAAAAAAAAATAAAAAAGTATCTTTCTATTGATACTTTTTGAAACTTATTAAGAATAAGACATAGACTGGCGTATATAACGATTATTCTTTTGTCGATCCATATTATAAATCATAGAATATAAAACATCCATCACATACTGCATCGCAATATGACTTGAATAATGACCAATTCGATTCTGAAGATTTTCATTATCACTCACATACAAATGATACATATTCATATCCTCATATTCGTTAAATCCAACCCTAGAAACAAGGATGACCGGAATCCCTTTATTGATAATTTCCTTTAACATATCTTTAGTCCACCTAGAATTTCCTGAATACGAGAGAATAATAACAACACGATTCTTATTTTCAACTAAAGAATACAGCTTTTGCTCATACCCAGACTTAGGACAATGCACAAGCTTACCAATATTCAACATCTTTTGTTTAAAATTCTCTGCCACATTCTCATTATGACCAATCGAATACATATCGACATATTGCGCATTATAAATAAGTTTTGCGACCACTTCTAACTGTTTAAAATCCAAACACTTATACGTATCTTGAATCGTCAATTTATATAAATCCATCAATTTAGATGCGATCTCTTTACAACTATCCTTTTCATAAAAAGGAACATTCGCATCCACCCATTGTTCTGTCTCTACCTTTTCTTCTTTGGCAAGCTCCACCTTCAAATCATTAAATCCATTTAAGCCAATTTTCTTGCAAAAACGATGGATGGCCGATTTAGAAACAAACACTTCCTTTTCAAGCTCTTGAATCGTACAATTCATAATCTGATCACGATGAGTCAGAATATAGTTACCTATACGCACTTCAACAGGCGTTAAATTTTCACACAAATGAATCCTTTTATCAATTGTCATGTATTCACCTTCTTTTCTCAATCAAAATCAAATAAGGACAATTTTCCTGCATAAAATTTGTCAGTTTATGCACCTGGCAATCTGAAAAAGTTTGAACACATTCTTCAATCTTAATAGCCTCAATATGACCTGCTTCATGAGGATAAAGTACTAAAGCCATTCTTCCTTTTATTTTTAATAAATGATACGCCTTCTTTACAGCATCAACACTTGAAGAAACATTGGTAGTGATTTCTTTATTTCCGCTTGGAAAATAGCCAAAATTAAAAATAATCGCATCTACATTTTCATGAATCACTTCATCCATATGTTCATGACCAAGCAAATATCCTTCAAACCTAGAATCATTTAAATTCTTTTTCGTATTAAGAAAAACATCTTCCTGAATTTCAAAACCGTAAACCTTTTTTACATGATGCCCTAAAAAGAATTGCGTATCTTTTCCCTGTCCCAAGGTTGCATCCACACAAATAGCTTGTGGATGTAAAACAGGAAGCAAGAAGTCATGCGATAATTC
>CAVBGZ010000119.1:0-8260 GCA_963595075.1 Waltera intestinalis | reverse complement strand
GGTAAAAACAGTCAGATTACAGTCCAATCCGCCCTCTGATGGCTTTTTAATTTGACATGTCCACTAATAGTTCACACTATGGTGGGAAATTTATGGGAGTGGGGAGGTTTATTCTGAGATAATAGGGCACCCTAATTGAGAATTTTATCAAAATGTGTTATATTTTTGTTACATAATTAATTTGTAAATGGGAGGAAGTATTATGATTCTTTATTGTGATACTGTTAGAAATTTTATAAATAGCTGTCAAGGAACTAATCCTATCATCGGACAAATGCTTTTAAGCAAATTCAAATCGAATAATCTTAGTGGTGGAGGAACTAGTGAATACAATTCTTGGATTCATTCTCTTCCTAAGGTTGCAGAAGCATTAAAAGATGAATCAATTCCTCAAGAAGCTAATGTTGGCGTTGAATACAAGCTTATTGATACAAAACAAAGAGTAGATTTCCTTATTTATGGAAAAGATGAGAATGATATTGAGAATGTCGTTCTTATTGAACTTAAGCAATGGAGTTCAGTTAAAAGATCTTCTTTGAAGGATTACGTAAATACAGATGGCGGTCATGGTCCTGATGATTATTGGCACCCATCTTATCAGGCATACAACTACGCCAATATCATGAAGTATTTCAATGAATACATATATTCAAATGGCGTTGAGGTAAATGCTTGTTCTTATCTACATAACATGCCAGAAGGATATGAAACCATTCTTAATGATGAGAAATCTTATCCAATTGTTCATACCGCTCCTTCTTTCTTAGAAGATGATCAAAAGAAACTTAGTGAATTCATTTCAAAATATATAAAGAAGCCGTATAAACAAACTTTATATGAAATAGATGGTTCTAGAATTAAGCCAAGTGAGGGATTCTCTAAGATGGTATCTGATTCCATCAAAGGCAAACCATTCTTTTCTTATGATGCAGAACAATCCTATTCAGTCTCTAAGATAGTCAGTGAAGTTCAGGAAGCTTTAAATAAAGGCGAAAGAAGAACTTTAATTATCAAAGGTGGTCCAGGTAGTGGCAAATCCATCGTTGCAATCAATGCTTTAGGACAACTGCTGAATCCAAGTGATGGAAACGAAAGAAGAAATGCATGTTATGTTACGGCTAATTTTACACCAAGAACTTATTTTGGTGATGTCTTAACTGATGATTTCACAAAGAAAGCTATCAAGGAATTATTCAAGACACCAGCAGCCTTTGCTAAATCAAGTGCTAATGATTTTGATTGCATCATTGTTGACGAAGCTCATCGAATGCTTAAATGGAAATACGGATGGGGAATTAGAAAAGAGGTAGATGCTATTGATAAATTATTCAATGCATCAAGAGTGAATGTCTTCATGATTGATGAAGATCAAGTAGTTACTGCTTCAGATGACTTATCTATCAAGCAAATTAAAGAATATGCAAAGAAATATGGTTCTAAAGTCATTGAAGACAATAGAATGATTCTTTCATCTCAATTTAGATGTGTTGGTGGAGAAAGATATATTGATTTCGTGAATAAGATTCTTGGATATACCAATGAATTCGTATCACTTAAAGGTATTCATTATGACGTGAAGATTATGGATTCCATGACTGATATGATGAAAGAATGGGATAAGAAGTATAAATCAGGTCATCAGTTAAGACTCATCGCTGGATACACTCATGAATGGGTCAGCAAGAATGATCATAATGCTTATGACTTTGATTATGACGATGGAAATGTCCTTCTTAAATGGAATGAAAAGAAATCCGATCGAGTAGCTGTTTTAGATGATACACAGATAAAGAATGTCTTCTGTATTCATACTATTCAAGGACTTGAAGTTGAATATGCAGGTGTCATTATCGGCAAAGACCTTACCTACAATAAAGAAAAAGGATGCATTGAATTCCATCCTGAGATGAATGCTAGAACTGACAATGATAGTAAGATAAGAACTTCTCCTTATGAACTAGCTGAAAGATTTATCAGGAATACATACAAGGTTCTTCTTACTAGAGGTGTTAAGGGAACCTATATTTATGCGGAAGATGATGCTTTAAGAGAATATCTTAAAGAGGTTTCGAAATATTAGGCTATAGCCTAGTTTTTCGAGATGAATTATCGACAATTTGAGAAAAAAGTGGTATACTTTTGAACTAGAAATGGAGCAATAATATGACATACGCTGAAGCTGTTAAAAAACTAAGAAATACTCTTATCTTGTCACAAACTGAGCTAGCTGAGCTTTTGGGTGTTTCTTTTCAATCTGTAAATAGATGGGAAAGAGGAACACACGAACCAACAATTAAAGCAAAGAGAAAATTAGCTCCATATTTCAAGAAATATAAAATCGAGGTGAATAATGATGCCGAAGGAAAACAAGCAGATTAAATCGAGAAAAAGAGTTGTCGATCATGGCGAAGTCTTCACCAATGAAAGAGAAGTCAAAGCCATGTGCGACATGGTTAATGACGAAACTCAAAGAATCGATTCTAGATTTTTAGAGCCTGCATGTGGTGATGGCAACTTTTTAGCTGAGATTTTAGAGAGAAAACTTGCCGTCGTTAAAAAGAAATATAAGAAAAGTGGAATGGATTTTGAAAAGAATTCTCTTCTAGCTGTTTCTAGCCTTTATGGTGTCGATATTCTTATGGATAACGTAAAAGCATGTAGAGAAAGACTGTTTAAGATTTGGGATAAACAATATAAAGCAGTCTGTAAGAAGGAATGCAGCGATGATATGAGGGATTCAATCAAATTCATTCTATCTAAAAATATCGTTTGTGGAAATGCTTTGACTTTATGTGAAGTTGATGAGAATGGCAATGACACAAAAGAACCTATTCTATTTAGTGAATGGGGCTTTGTAACTGGTCCTCAATTATCAAGAAGTGAATATACGTTTGCGGATATTCTTGCTCAAAATGATGATTCCAATAAAAAAGAAAACAAACAAGAAACTCTATTTGATGATACAAATGGAGAAGGACGTTTTATCAATCGATGTGTAATGAACTATAGGAGGTTAAGAGATTATGAGTGATGATTTATTTAGCAAGGTTTATAACCCTGACGTTTTAAGTTGCTTAGCTAATCTTTCAAACGATGAAGTATTCACCTCACCTGATGTGGTAAATCAGATGCTAGACATGCTTCCACAAGAACTTTTCGAAAACCCTGATACGACATTCTTAGATCCAGCATGTAAGACAGGTGTTTTCTTAAGAGAAATCGCCAAAAGATTGATCAAAGGATTAGAAAATCAATTTCCTGATCTACAAGAAAGAGTTGATCATATCTTTCATAAACAACTATATGGTATTGCTATTACTGAACTAACAAGTCTTCTTTCTAGAAGAGGAGTCTATTGTTCTAAATATGCTAATAGCCAATTCTCCATCACTCAATTTAAGGATGCCGATGGGAATATAAGATTTAAGACCATAAAGCATACATTTAAGAACGGTAAATGCATTTACTGTGGAGCTAGTGAAAATGAACTCGGTGGTGCGAAAAGAGAAAACATGGAAACCCATGCTTATGAGTTTATTCATAATGTGAAAATTGAGGAGGTTTTTAAAATGAAATTCGACGTTATTATTGGTAACCCACCATATCAGTTGAGTGATGGTGGTGGAAATAATGGTTCCAGTGCTATGCCTATATATCAAAAATTTGTTGAGAAAGCAATTCAACTAAATCCTTCTTATTTAGTTATGATTATTCCATCGCGTTGGTTCACAGGGGGTAAGGGACTTGATGATTTTAGAGATTTAATGATTAACGATAAGTCAATCTCGATTTTACACGATTATTGTGAATCTAAAGATTGTTTTCCAGGCGTAAGTATTGAAGGTGGCGTTTGCTATTTTTTGAAAGAAAAAGGGTATAGTGGAAAATGTAAGATTTACACTCATTTGCAAGATAAAACTGTTACTGAGTCTACAAGATATTTGAATGGAAATGGCAAATTTGATATTTTTATTAGATTAGAAGAGGTTGAAGAAATTGTTAATAAAGTTCTTAGTTTTAATTGCGAATCATTTTCTAATATGGTCTCTAACAGAAATCCATTTGATATAGGCTCTAATGAAAAGAAAAAACCATTGGTATCAGAAAAAACAAGTGGTAGTTTACGAGTATATGGAAGATTTGATGGCAAAAGAGGATATAAATTTATTGATAATAGATTTATAAATAAAGGAACCGATTATATCGGGAAGTACAAACTTTTCATATCTAAAGCTAATGGAGCGGCTGGTCAAATTGGTAATCCAATCCCTGCAAGAATCATTGGAAAAACAGTGATTGGAGAAAAATCTGACATTTGTTCTGAAACATTCCTTGTTGTAGGACCATTTGATGATTTAAATATAGCTCAAAATGTACAGGAATATATGAAGACTAAGTTTTTTAGATTTTTAACTGGAGCTCGTAAAAATAAGAATATGACATCGGATACATATAAATTTGTACCTTGTTTAAATTTTTCAAAAAAATATTCTGATGGTGATTTGTATAATATGTTTGGGTTTGATGAAAAACAAATAAGCTATATTGAAGGTATGATTAGCGATTCGATAATAGAGTCTGATGATCAGGAGAACTAGCTTATGGATATGGAATTTTTTAAACAACGCCCTGAAGTAAAGCCCACAATCTATGTCTATGAGCTTCCCGACGTTTCAACTCATGTTGGTTATTTAAAGATTGGTTTCACTGATCGTGGTGATTATGAAGAGAGAATAGCTGAGCAACTTCATACAAGCGGAGTTAAGCATAATACTGTTTATGTCACTTCTGCTATGAGAGCAGACGGCACTTGTTTCATGGATCATGAAATTCATGCTGTACTAAAAAGAAAAGGCTTCAAGCAATTATATAATGGTGAAGATAAGAATGAATGGTTTAAATGCACTGTTGATGATGTAAAAGAAGCTATCTTAGAAGTCAAAGACGGAATCATTACAACTCGTGGTAGAACTGCTACCTTCAAGATGAGACCTGAGCAGGTTCGTGCTGTTCAATATACAGAAGAATATTTTAAGAAAGCTAAGCAAGATGAACCAAATAAGTCACCAAAGTTCCTTTGGAACTGCAAGATGCGTTTTGGTAAGACTTTTGCTTCTTATGAATTAGCTAAGAAGATGGGATTTAAGAGAATCCTTATCCTTACATTTAAGCCTGCCGTTGAATCAGCATGGAAAGAAGACCTTCTTACCCATATCGATTTTGATGGATGGCAATTTGTTTCCGATAGTGATGCTAAAGATAATAACACTAGCCTTGACAAAGAATTCCACGATTGTGATAAAGATAAGCCTATCGTTGTCTTTGGTTCGTTCCAAAACCTTTTAGGTACCAATGAAAACGGTGGTATCAAAGCTAAGAATGAATTTATCCACACCGAAAACTGGGATATGGTCATCTTTGATGAATATCACTTTGGTGCTTGGAGAGAGAATGCAAAGAAGCTATTCGATTATCCTGATGAAGAAACAGATGTCGATTTCGATATTGAGAAATATCAAAACGAAGAAGCAGGAAATGCCTATAACGAAACGTTCCTTCCTATCACTACTTCTTATTACTTATTCTTATCTGGAACTCCTTTTAGAGCTATAAACAGCGGTGAATTCATTGAGGATCAAATCTATAACTGGACTTATTCTGATGAACAAAAAGCCAAAGAAAATTGGAAAGGATCAAATAATCCATATCTATCGCTTCCTAGAATGGTTTTGATGACTTATCAGATACCTGATAGCATCAAACAAGTGGCTATGGATGGTGAATTCAATGAATTCGATTTGAATGTCTTCTTCTCAGCAGAAGGAAAAGGAAAGAATGCTACATTTAAGTACAAAAATGAAGTGCAAAAATGGCTTGATTTGATTCGTGGACAATATTTATCAGCTAGCATTGATGATTTAAAACTAGGACAAGATAAAAGACCTCCTATGCCATTTTCTGATGCAAGACTTTTAGGTGTTCTTTCACATACTCTTTGGTTCTTGCCAAACGTTGCTTCTTGTGAAGCTATGTATAACCTTTTGATGGAAAGACAAAATTCTTTCTATCATGACTATACAATCAATCTTTGTGCTGGAACTAAAGCGGGTATCGGTTTAGATGCCGTTAAACCAGTCATTGATTCTATGGAAAAGGATGGTAAGACTCCTTTAGAAACCAAGACCATCACTCTTTCTTGTGGTAAATTAACAACTGGCGTCACTATCCGTCCTTGGACTGGTATTTTCATGCTTAGAAACTTGAAATCACCTGAAACATATTTCCAGGCTGCGTTTAGAGTTCAATCTCCATGGACAATGAAAAATCCTGATAGCAGTGAAATCGTTCTTAAAGATGACTGTTATGTTTTTGATTTTGCATTAGATAGAGCTTTAAGACAAATCTCTGACTATTCTTGCCGTTTAAATATCGATGAGAGTGATCCTGAAAAGAAAGTAGCTGAATTCATCAGCTTCCTTCCAGTTCTTGCCTATGATGGTTCATCCATGAAGCAAATCAATGCTCAGGATGTCTTAGATATCGCTTTAGCAGGTACTTCTGCAACATTGCTTGCTAGAAGATGGGAATCAGCATTATTGGTTAATGTAGATAACGATACATTGAATAAACTTCTCAATAATAAAGATGCTTTAGATGCTTTGATGAACATTGAAGGATTCCGTTCTTTGAATTCTGATATTGAAACAATCATCAACAAATCTGAACACGTTAAGAAAGCAAAGAAAGACGGAGAGGAGAAGTTAACTCCAAAAGAGAAGAAAGAACTCACTGAAGAAGAAAAGGAATACAAATCAAAGAGAAAAGAAATTCAAGAGAAACTTATCAAGTTTGCTACAAGAATTCCTGTATTCATGTATCTAACTGATTATAGAGAAAGAACTCTTAAGGATGTAATTACTCAACTTGAACCAGGATTGTTCAAGAAAGTTACTGGCTTAGATGTTAAAGACTTTGAACTTCTTTGTTCTTTAGGCGTATTCAACGCATCTTTAATGAACGATGCTATCTTTAAATTCAAGAGATATGAGGATGCTTCTCTTTCATATACTGGTATTGAAAAACACGCTAATGAAGATGTTGGTGGTTGGGATACTGTTATTAGAAGAGATGAATATCAGAAACTTTTCTATAATCAACAAGCAACTATGAAGAGCGATAGTGATGATGACTATGATGAAATTGAAGAGGAATCTCTTCCGGTTCAAACAAAGCCATCTAATGTTACAACTACAATAAAACCAATCGTCAAAAAGATTGATTCATATGTTGAAAGCTTATCAGTTGATCTATCGAAGATAGTCGTAGGAGCTAAAGTAGTTCATTCTAAGTTTGGAATCGGTGAAATAGTTAACATCGATAAGAATAATAAATATATGACTGTTAGATTTGACGCTGGCGAAAAGAAATTTGTAAATCCAGACGCATTTACTAAAGGATTTTTGAAATTTGATGAAGAAAAATAAGCAAAAATCAGCAAAACCAAAAAATGAAAATCACATCGCTTCAATAGTATTTGATTGCACTCTCACAGCAATCTTAATTGTGATTTCCTTTTTGGATGCATTCATATTCAAAATCAAATTAGATAACTATCTAAGCTTAGAAAAGATTTCCTCCATTGTTATAACCTTGCTTCCGAGCATCATAACAATTGTCTCTATTTCTCTTTCAATCAGCAAAGAGAAAATCTATGGGGTTACTATAAATGAAATCAATTCCTTAAGAGGCTCATTCTATTTTAACTTTCTGCATATGGTACTAATCATGTGCTCTTTAATAGGAGTGTATTCTTTGCTTGTCGTATTCGGTCTTACAATTTCAGTTTATTGTTTAGAAGGTATCTCCTTAATTTATTCTATCGTTTTTGCCATTCAAGAAATACCACTGATGCTTTACTCAAAGAAGAGAGTCTCAAAAATTTTAAAGCATTACTATTTAACTAATAAATCAGGCCTTTTATTTGAAAATCAAAAATCAGAAATTTTCAATGCTATTCTTTTGAATATTACATTAACCGAAGGAATCGATGTTTCTTACAAAATGCTTGAACAATGCGATAAAAACAATAGTGAATTCTTGAATTTATTATTATCTTTACAAAATGAATTCTATTGGTCCACAAATGAAAATGTTTCTATTAAAAATGTGACGCCCTCAGATATTGTTAAGGGCATACCCTTAATAGATCAAATTGATGCTGGATATGGAAACATTGATAACGTTTGTTTTGACAGAGATA
>CAVBGZ010000118.1:7325-8290 GCA_963595075.1 Waltera intestinalis | reverse complement strand
GATACATTCTATAAATATTATCAATGTATTGATGACGTTTTTTCTGAAATTTATTCAAAAGCAAAAGAAGGCATACTTTTGAAAATGGAACCTCTTTTTAAATCTAAAAATTTAAAGAAAGATTTAATTACATACCTTAATTATGTGCGTGAAAACAATTTATTTTTTCAGTATATATTCATAGATAAAAATATAATTCCTGAAGAAATAAAGGAAATAAAAAAGGAAATAATGACTTCTATTTCATCATTATTTCACGAAGATGATGAAACGGAAAATGAAATGAATGCATATTTCTTATATTCTGGATCGTTAGCAATAATTGAAAATTGGGTTAAAAATCAAGATAGATATTCGACAGGAGAAATAGCAGAATTACTAACGAAAATAGCAAATAAAATGTTGAGGTAAAAAACATGAATACAAGAGAAGAACTCGCTTTGACAAAATTAAAAACAGCAATGGCAAAACTTATCTCTGAAAAAAATATTCATCAAATATCCGTAAAAGAGATTTGCGAAATAGCAAATGTAAATCGTTCGACATTCTATCATTATTTTGATAATGAACAAGATTTGCTCAACCATTTAGAAGAAGAGGCTTCAGAAAAATTAAAGCTGAAATTGATAGAAGATCCAATTGTCAACGAAGATAGCCTTGCTAGATATTTAGATTACATAAAATCAAACATAGACTACTTTGAGCCTATGTTTTTTGGAGAATCATGTATGTATTTTAGAGACCTATTCATTGAAAAGACTTTTGATATGACAAATTATATTATGTCATCAAATTATAAAGACGCATCTTATCTCCATACATTTATCGCCTATGGCTCACTAGAAACAATCAAAGAATGGATAAATAATGGCTTTGATTTAAAAACAAAAGAGATTGCTCATAAGCTTTTTGAGTTTAACAAATCGATCGTCAAAGTAGATGGCCAAACAATGTAAGCGCTCCCA
>CAVBGZ010000118.1:0-7315 GCA_963595075.1 Waltera intestinalis | reverse complement strand
ATTTTTCTCTTTTTTTGCTTTATAAATTTTTTAGTCGGCAAAATCCATAGCCGAAGAAAATAGGAGAAAAGTGTGGAAAAAAAGTTTTATGAAAGCCGTTAAATTAGCCGGTATTGCTATTTCTAGTCTCGCAATTGTTTCTTGCGGAGCCAAAGAAACAACTACTGTTTTGGAAGCTGAAAAAGCTACTTTGAAAAAAGCTGGTGCTGCTGCTGAAGTTTCTGACAAGACTGACGAAGGCGGAACCTATGTTCGTCTTTCTGATGCCTGGCAACCAACCAATCCAGAATACACATTAGATTTCACATTCACTGCTGACAAAGCAAAAGAAGCTACCTTAACTTTCAAACTCGCAGCTCCGATTGCTGATATTTCTTCTGGAAATATGGGAAGTGTACTTTCTGCAATGTATGGAGTTAAATTCAATAGTAATTCTATTGATGTCACTGCCTGGGATTCTACTTTAGGTGAAGCCTATGATGTCACAGCCGAATCTCTTAAATGGGTTGATGTCACAACGAAAGTCACCTTAGTTGCTGGAGAAAACGATATTCAATTCTATACGATTGAAAAATCTGGTCAATATGGTGATTATACATGGCATTGCACAGATTCAGTTTGTATTGATAATGTTTCAGTCACTACGACTGCCACTATAACTGTTGCTTAATTTCTTTTATAAATATGAAAAAAATGTCTCGTAAAAAAAGCAATATCCTACTTATATGTGGATGTGCACTTGCGACATTGACGATTGCAGCAAATGTTGCAGCTTTTGGTTTTTTAGGATATGTTCTTGATGCTTATTTTGAAAAAGGAACTACATCAACAAATAATACAATCACAAAAGAACAAGCCAAACAAAATGCCAGAGATTTGTGTGAGACTATCGAAGGTGAAGGTATTGTTCTTTTAGAAAATAAGAAAAACGCATTACCTTTAACCGCTACGAATATCAATGTTTTAGGATATCGTTCTACTGACATTTATTATGGCGGTACTGGATCAGGCTCCGCTTCCACTAAAAACAATATCACTCTTATCCAAGGATTGAAGGATGCTGGTTTTATTGTCAATGAAAAATTGGTTTCCCTTTACGGCGGAGATAAAACTTCTTCAGCTGATGGTGGTGTCGGAAACACTGATTTCACGGTTAATGAATATAGTTTGTCAAAATATACAGGAGATACTTCTTTTGAAAATCAAAAGCAATTTTCAAATACTGCTATCATTGTAATTGGCAAAGGTGGAGGTGAAGGAAACGATCTTCCAACTGATATGAGTAAATATGGAGGTGATTCTTCCCATCATTATTTAGAATTATCAAAAGAAGAAGATGAACTTGTCTCTAAAGCAAGTGCTACTTTTGATAAAGTCGTTGTTCTTTTAAACACTGCCAATGCTATGGAATTAGGTTTTCTCAACAACTATGATAATGTTTCTTGTTTGTGGATTGGACAACCTGGTTCTACAGGTTGTGAAGCTGTCGGCAAAATTTTGAATGGAAAAATAAATCCTTCGGGAAGGCTTACAGATACTTACGCCTTTGATGCTTTATCAGCACCTGCAAGCCATGATATTTCCCCAGTGAAATATGATAATGCCGATGGTTATTCCATCGAATATACAGAAGGCATTTATGTAGGCTATCGTTATTATGAAACTGCCGCTTCTGAAAACTTGATCAAATATGATGAAACAGTTCAATATCCATTCGGATATGGCTTGAGCTATACAACTTTTGAACAGACAATCACTGGGGGAACAGAAGATAAAACAGTTATTTCTGGAAAAGAAAAAATAACCCTTGATGTCAAGATAAAAAACACAGGTTCCCGAAATGGCAAAGAAGTTGTTCAAGCATATGTAACGAGTCCATATACAAATGATGGAATTGAAAAATCATATAAGAGTTTAATCGCTTTTGAAAAAGTCGAAGTTGAATCAAATAATGAAGCAAATGTAACTTTATCATTTGATGCAGAAGATATGGCATCCTATGATGTTACTGCCAATAACGGAAAAGGTGCTTATGTGCTTGAAAAGGGAAATTATAATATTTCAATTCAGAAGAATTCTCACGAAGTAATTGATTCAATCAGTCTTGTTGTCAATGAGGATGTCGTTTATTCAGAAGATAATAAACGTTCTTCAGATAACGTTGAAGCTGAAAATAAGTTCAGTGATGCAAAAGGTGACTTAACATATCTATCTAGAAAAGATGGTTTTAATAATTATACCGATGCAACAAAACCAATTTCAACGACTGCATCTGAAGATACAGTCACGGCTTTAACCTCTAAATCAACTTCTTCTTACACAAACGAAGAGAATATAATACCACTTGCTACAGGTGTTCGTTCTGATTTAAAATTCTCAGATCTTTACGGTGCAGATTATGACGATTCTCGTTGGGATACTTTGATTTCAGAAATGAGTGTCAAAGAAATGCAAACCTTGATCGGATATGGTGGTTATGCAACTCAAAAAGTTTCTTCAATCGATAAATCCAAGAATCTCGATACTGATGGTCCTGCCGGTTTATCATACTATATGAATTCTGCTAATTTTGATACCACTTCTTTCTGTGTTGAAGTTGTAGTAGCTTCAACATTCAATAAAGATCTTGCCTATAAATACGGACAAGCTGTCGGTGATGAAGCAAATGTTTGGGGATTCACTGGTTGGTATGCCCCGGGTGTCAACACTCATCGCACTCCATTCGGTGGACGTAATTATGAATATTATTCCGAAGATAGCTTACTATCAGGAAAAATGGCTGCAAATGTCATCAAGGGTGCAAAAGAAAAAGGCGTTGTCACCTATGTAAAGCATTTTGCTTTAAATGATCAAGAAGATAATAGAACCAATCAAGTTTGCACTTGGTCAAATGAACAAGCGATAAGAGAAATCTACTTAAAGCCATTTGAAATCGCTGTCAAAGAAGGCGGTTCTTTAGGCGTTATGACCTCATACAATTTCATCGGAAATCGATGGACTGGTGGAATGAAAGAACTTTGCACAGATGTTTTGCGCAAGGAATGGGGATTTAAAGGTGTTGTCATCACCGATTATGGTTATGGTGGATACAATTATATGAATCCAGATAAAGCCATTCGAGCTGGCAATGACTTGATGTTATCAACTCTCGGATTAAAACCAACTGATACATCCACTGCCGGAATCTATTACATGCAACAAGCTTGTAAACATATCCTTTATTCAGTTGCCAGTGTTTCAACGAAAACTGACAATACTCAAAGTTCAAATAGAGCTTTGTCATGGAGAACTATCACATATATTTGTGATGCAGTTCTTGGGGTTGCAGCTGTAGCATTAATTACTTTTGGAATTTTAGGTAAAATATCTAAAGAATAATATCAAAAATTTCAGGGTGATGTTTTTACATCACCCTTTAAACATTTGGTTTTCTCTTCAAATATGAAAGGATTTTATTTATGAAAAAAACAACAATTTACAATTTAATTGCTTTAATGACTATTTTCACAATGGCTTCATGCCAAAATAAAACATCAAATATTTCAACGAATAGTAAAGATAATTCAACTGAAAAAGCAGAAGAATACACCATCCGATATATGCAAAACGATGGCACAGATAAAATTTACAAAGAAGAAACAATAAAGATGAAACCATCTGTTGCTTATATCAATGCAGCACCCAATATCCCTCAAAGAGATGGTTACAAATTTGCAGGCTGGCAAACAAAAGCTGAAGTCGATAAAGATGATTTGATGAACGGTGTTTCCCCTTATGAATGGAGATTCGGCAAAAAATTATCGACCCTTGGAAAAGCAAAATTTTCTGAAATGACAGAAGAAGTTAAACAGAATCGTGAAATTTCATCAGGTGAAATGCTGATCAAAAACGCAGCCGTTGATAATGTTCTCACTTTATACGCTCGTTGGAATGAAAAAACAGAAATTTCTAATGCAAGTGAGCTCCAAAACATGAAAGATGATCTTTATGGTTGGTATGTTCTTTCTGATGATATAGACTTGAACAATGTCAATTTTGAACCTATTGGTGCTTATTTCAGTTCTTATGAATTTTATGAAACTTCATGGTGGACCTATGCATTCCGTGGAACATTAGACGGAAATGATCATACAATTTCTGGCTTAAAACTTTCGAAAGCTACTTATGATAAAAATTATAAAGAAACAAAGGGTTCTGTTTGGAACGAAGATGGTGTAACTTGTGATGGAAATGCAGCATTATTCAGCGCTATTTCTTCGGGAGAAATCAAAAATTTAACTCTTCAAAATTTTGATTTTGATGTAACTTATTCCGGTGATTTTTGCTATGTTGGAGCTTTAGCTGCTTTTGATATGGGTTCAACTTTAACTGATGTATATGCTGATAATATATCTATCAAGATGACATATTCTGATAGCAATCAAAAATTCCGTAATGGAACTGGTATGTTTGCAGTTGCAGGAGGTTTAGAAGCTGGTTCATGGTCAACCAAGGTTATAAATTGTTCTACAAAGGGAACTGTCAAAATGAATCTAACAAATGTAGATTCTCATGGTGGTGAAATATATTTAGGAGGATTATTTGGAGAAAATTATTCCTCCTCTTCTCATGTGATAACAGATGTAAATCTCAATTTGTCTTATTCAGATGAATCAAAGGTCAAAGATGACTTGTCGTTAAATGTTAATGTTGGTGGTATCGGAGGAGCAGCGACTGGAGTTAATCCTTATGACGAAAACAAAGACAATAAGTATTCAAATGAGGAAATCAAATCTTCATCTTCAAGTACAAAATCTATAATGAATATTGATGTAAGCAAACCAGTTGGTGAATCTAAAATTGCTATAGGTGGCGCCTGTGGTGCCAAAAGATACGACTTGATTCAATACACAAATATTGAAAGTGATATTACCCTGACAACAAATCTTGATTCATCAAAAGGGAATATTTACATCGGAAAAGTAGCTGGGATGATTGATATCTATTACACTCTTCAAATTCTTTGCTATACAAATCTTAATAAGGCAGGTTCTAAAAGCAACAATTGTTCCGTGACTTGCAATAATGAAACTGTAACTACTCCTATCGCTTTAATTCCAGATGGATTAAATACCATCACATATGAAGGTGAACAAGTATCAGCTATTGTTAACGGCAAAGATATGGCAAGTGCCTATTCTTGCAATCAAAATATAGATGAAATAATTTCAAAATATTCATCCTATGTTTCTAAATCAACAATGTCGTCTGGCATAATCATCATCTATAACGAAGATTGATATATTTTTATAGTTTCTAGGTTTTATTTTCTGTTTTCGTTATTCAAAACAATGTTTGTTGAATTTTCTATTTTTATATCTTCAACCTTCTCTTGATATGTAGGATCCATCATGCACATGAAATTGATGAATTCGATATTTGAATGATATGAACTTTCTCATTTGCAATAAATGGTAAAACATCATGTGGTCTTAAATCTTTTAAGGCCTGATTTGCACATGCGTGATAAATAACCCCTTGATTTCGGGGGGGTTCGACAATTCACTACAATATCTCATCACTTTTTGGTTCAAACTTTCCGCACTTATAAAGTTTTTGTCATTTCTGCCGCTACTCTCTTACGATTACACATGATTCTTAATATTTTGTATTCTGACTGGACACCACTCTATCGCATGATCATTATTTCGGAATGAAATTCATTAAAACTTTGTGAAAAGCATTTATTTTGATTTTATCAATTCGCACTCCAGAAAAATATTGGAAAGCAACGAATCAAATTTTGACATGACTCTTCAGGCAACAAACCTACTACAAAAGCAGCTGTGGTCAGACTAGAACAAAATCCGGAATTTTTCATTAAAAATAGGCACTTAATAAAGTTTCTTATTATATAATGATTATGGGTGATCTAATGATTAAAGTTTTACACGGTGATATCGTTTATACGTCGAATCCTTCTCAATTTGAGCTTTATGAGGATGGTTATTTAGTAACTGATGGTGATAAAGTTCACGGGGTATATGCTTCATTGCCAAAAGAATATCAAAATGAATTAGTAGAAGATTACACAGGAAAATTAATTATTCCAGGCTTAATCGATCTACACGTTCACGCTCCTCAATATACTTTTAGAGGACTCGGAATGGATTTAGAATTGATCGAATGGTTAAATGTCAATACTTTTCCTGAGGAATCCAAGTATAAAGATAACGAATATGCCTTAAAAGCATATAGTATTTTTAGTGACGATTTACTTCATAGTTCAACAACAAGAGCATGCATCTTCGCGACTGTTCATAAAGAAGCAACGCTTCTCCTTATGGATAAATTAGAAGAAACCAAACTTATTACTAAAGTCGGAAAAGTAAATATGGATCGTAATTGTCCTAGTTATATCAAGGAAAGTACGACTGATTCATATTTAGATACTTTGGAATGGGTTAAAGAATGCAATAAAAGAAATTATTCATTTACTTCTCCTATTCTTACTCCTCGCTTTATTCCATCTTGCACTGATGAAGTATTAGATAAACTTAAAGAAATTCAAGTTAAGTATCGTTTACCAGTCCAATCACATTTATCGGAGAATATAAGTGAAATCGAATGGGTTAAAGAGCTTTGCCCAAAAGCGAAAAATTACGGTGAAGCGTATGCCATTCATGGCTTGTTTGGTGGGGAAGATTGTCCTACTTTAATGGCTCATTGTGTATATTCAAATGAAGATGAATTAAAATTGATGAAGAAAAATAATGTTTATATTGTTCATTGCCCAGAATCAAATATGAATGTGAGAAGCGGCATCGCACCTATAAGAAAATATCTTGATGAAGGATTTCATGTAGGACTTGGTTCAGATATTGCTGGAGGAACTACTTTAAATATGTTTAAAGCAATAGAAGAAACTGTTAAAGCGAGTAAGATGAGATGGAGAATCTTAGATCAAAATTATAAATGGTTAAGCGAAGCAGAAGGATTCTTCCTTGCAACGAAAGGTGGAGGTCAATTCTTTGGCAAAGTAGGTTCATTTGAAAAAGATTATGAATTTGATGCTGTAGTTATTGATGATTCTAGGATTAGACACGCAAATAAGCTATCGTTAGAAAATAGAATTATCACTGCAATCTATCTTTCTGATGAAAGAGACATTGTTACAAAATACGTAAAGGGAAATAAGGTGTTATAAGTGAATAATAAAATTTCTAGTTAAAAAATTTTCGAAAAAGTATGACATAAAAATAAAATTTATGCTAAAATACGCACATCTCGAGCAGCGAAAAGCGTAAGTCCAGAGAAAAAGGACTTACGTTTTTTT
>CAVBGZ010000117.1:0-8331 GCA_963595075.1 Waltera intestinalis | reverse complement strand
GCTAGAGCATAAGCACTAAAACGGTCTGTTTCAAAAGTAAATGAATGAGTATTTTCATTAAACTTACCTTCAAGACAAGTTACTCCTTCACCCTTGTGATAACGTAAAATAAAGTATGTACGCTTTAAATTAGAATCTGTATTAATCAAGTTATTAGGAACAACAACACTAGCCTTTACTTTACCAGAAGTAGTAGTAATCGCTGTATCATTTAAATATAAGCTAATATCTAAGAATTGATCACTGATTGTTAATCCAGACTTGCTAGCAACATCCTTCATACTTGTTTTCGTTTCACTAGATAAAGTACTACTTACATCTTTAACATCTAATGAAACATTTAAGTTTGAACCTTCATAAACAGACTTTAATTGATCTGCACTAATCGATCCATTTTGAATCAACATCTCAAGTAATTCTGACTTGCTTGTTTCTAGACTTACCTCACCTTTAACTTCTACAGAAGCACTGCCTTTACCAAGTTCAACCTTACCATCTGTTGTTTCTTTCATACTATCTGTACTAGGAGCAACAACATAACTTACTTCTTTCGTTCCAGTAAAGTTACCTGTACCCGTAATCGTCAATGTATAACTTCCAGCTTTAGTAGCCTTATTACCACTTACTGAATATGTAACATCCATACCATCAACTACTACAAATTTAACACTCTGAGTCTGTTCAGAACCGTTATAAACTAATGCCTTACCTAATGTAACAGTGGCATCAGAAATATCTTTAGGTTCAATAGTCAATGTACCCTTTTTACAAGTAATTGAATAATTTGGATTTGTAGACTCATCTACACTTACCTTAATATCATATGTACCAACATCGTTACCTTTTTCACGACTTACGTTAACATCAGATAATGTATCAACACCATCAATTGTATATGTGAATTCTGGATCCTCTTCACCATAAGTCTTAGAAGTAGATTTAGCCGTTACAGTAACCGGCTTAGTTGAAATTCTTACAACCTTTTTATCACTAATCTCATTATAGTTAGCTCCACCATTTACTTTGTAGTAAACCGTATATTCACCAGCATTCACAAAGCTAGGATTTGTTTCACTATAAGTAACACCATCTGTTGAATACGTAACACTTGCATCTGTAGTCACATTAATTGAATGTTCTTTACCATCATAAGTTCCACTATAGCCATTTGCACTATAAGTAATATCACCCTTGTTGACAGTCAATGTAACATCTGCAGTAGCAGATTCATACTTATCATTTCGTGATGTAGAAACACGTACTACAAACTTACCAGTCTCTTCAACTGTTAAAGTTGTTCCATTTAATACACCTTTTCCACTTACTAATGTATAAGTAGGTTCACTCGAAGTTTTACCGATTTCAAAATATTTAGACACATCAATTGTAGATCCATCATATTTAATCGTTGCATCCTTTGGAGTTATAGTAACTGAAATCAACTTTTTATTCTTGATAGATACAGTTCCAGAAGTTTTAACTGATTCATCAATATCATATTCATTTGTATTAATATTAAGATTCCAATTAAATGTATTTGTAGCACCATCCGTTGCATCATACTTATCAATTGTCCAAGTAATACCTAATGTTGTTTTTTCACCATCTACAACCGCATCGACAGTACTAACTAATTCACTATTACTATTAATGATTGAATCTTGTGTATAGAAATTATTAAATGTTTCAGGAGTTGTAGGAGCTGTAACCTTCGTTAATTGATGCTTTGTTGAATAATATTCCCAAGTAAATGTTAGTACTCCATTATTTATTGATTTATTTTCACCAACACCCTCACCATTCACATTAATTTCTACATTTTCATCTACATAATATCCTGTATCAGGAGTAACAGTAATATGAGCTGTATAGGCCCATGGATAATACTCTGCAACACCTTCTTTATCGTTATTTCCAGAATCTGTCCAATTTAAACTAACACTCTTAACACCCGTAGTATTACTTGTGATTGTTTCATCTAAATCTTTTCCACCAGAAGGTGTATTAATAGTAAGCTCAACTTTATTGATTTTTTCAACACCATCTTTAATCACAAGTTCTACATCCTTAGAAGCATTATAATTATCAGTCTCTTTATAGCGAACATAGTATGTACCGCTTGCTAGATCAGTAATGCTAGTACCATCAATCGATGTATATTCATCATCTGACTTTTTACGATATTCCATACTAGAATCTACACCGGTAATACTTCCATCCTTCTTGCCCTTAATAGTTTCATTTGTAGAAGATACATTACCAGGAACAGTTTCTTTATTTGCCTTAGAAATCTTAAATTCCTTTTTCAAAAGCATATTTTCAACTTTTACTTTTGCCACATAGGTACCGGCATCTGTTGGAGATGTTTCTAATTTATTTCCATCTGTATCATAGTACTTAATATCATCATCAGAAACAGTCACATTATCATTCTTATTATCAACACTTGCAGTATAAGCCTCACCATTATACGTACCACCATCTGCATTAAGAGTTGTGGTTAATGCAGATTTATGATATTCACAATCTTCATTATCACACATTACACTTAATACATTTCCATTTACATCATATGTCCATGAATGATTATGTTTCCAAAAATAAATATCATCATCCTTGTAAATAACTTTATAATCTTCGGTTGAAGTTATTTTATTCATCATGTCTTTAGATGTGCTGGTAGTAATTTTTTGTTTCCCTTCATCGACTAATGAAGAGTTAATTTCAACTCTCAATTTATAATTATTATTTATACTAAAGTCTTTATTTAATGTTATAGTAGCGCCGTTCACTAAACAAATATCACTGAGAAAAAACGTACCATTTATAGTGTTGTTAGAACCTTCAAATGTTAAATTATCTTTTATATACATGCAGTAAGCAGTATTCCCTTTAAAAGTACAATTTTTTACTATAGCTTTATTCGCAATAACAACATAATGCCCATAACCACTAATTGTACAATCGTTTAAAGTAAGTGGATTTTCTTTTTCACCCTGACTATAAATGCAATCATAAAATCCACTATATTCTCCCCCATCGAGACTCACTTTTGTGTTTGATGAAACGTTAATTATATAATTAACTGTACGATACATATCAGCACTAATTTCATAATTGCTTTTTACATTTTTGGCATTAACGATAACCTCACCAGCATTTTGGACACCAATAAACCCACTTGCATAACTACTTTCTGCAGTACAATTAACCTTGCCTGAAACATTTAAAACAACCTTGTCCTCTGGCTCTATCGTGTTGATTGAAATTGCATAGCCATTTTCTGGAATAGTGTAAGTTCCACCTTCAATATTGTAAGTACCACCCTTAGTGATTATTACTGTATTAGATGATGGTTTAATTGTGTTTGTGATTTCAAAATCTTTTTTCAATGTATATGATTCCTCTATATCTCCATATAGATAAGTTACTTTAGCTAACACTGTATATTTACCAGGTTGAGTTGGAGCAGTAGTTTTATATTCTGAATCCTCAGCATCTTTTTCTTTATACTGCATCTCATCAACTGTGACATAGTACGAATCATCATCGTACGGATAATCAGAATTTTTCTCTACACTAGCGCTATCATAAGGCTTACTAGTAAAACTAGAATCAGGAGCTTTAAGTGTTGCCAAAGTCGCATAATAGCCACAATTAGAATCAGTACATTTTTTAACAAGAAGATTATCCATATCCGTAGGAACTTGATTTAACTTATGTGAATGTTGCCACAAATATAAATATCCATTCTCTTCATCATAATTTACTGCATAGCCATCATTATTTGTGGTTACTTTACTTAACATTTCTTTAGATGTCTTAGCTGTTGTAATTTGTCTCTTATTATCTATACAATCAGCATATACCTTCATTGGTGTACTCACATCAAATGTATCACCTAATGTAATAATTCCATCATTTAATAAATAGACATCATTTGTATTATCAGTAAAAGTTGTTTTTCCATTTAAAGTAACATAATCACCATAGCTGTATACAATTATTGCAGAATTTGTATTTTCAAAAGTACATCTTGTTTCTTTAATATTTGTTCCTTCAATATCAACACCAACATTAAAGCCTCTAATTATTGTATCTGTAGCTTCCACTGTATTCACTCTTACTCCAGATAATTCTTCTCGATCACTTTTCGTTCCACTAAGAACACAGTTATTTAAAATTACAGTTCCATAAATGTCACTTTCTCCTGCACCATTAATGCAATTAAACTTTGCATTTAGCGTAGCATTTTCAACAGTCACTGTACTTTCCGTATTAATGCATATAACGAATCCACGACTATTTGTGTTCGTAATTGTATACCCTTTTTCATCTTTGCATTTAAGTGTTACGTTAGAATCTTGATTAACATTTATAAATGCATCACTATTTACATAAATATCTCCCTCAAAATATAAGGTTACCGCTTCTGACGTATTAATGTTAATCGCACCACCCGTAAGTACTGTGTCAGTATAGTCTCCACTTTCAACATAATATGTTCCACCTTTAGTGATACTATAAGCTTCAGTTAATTTAATTGTATCTGTTGCCACTTTTTCTTCATCAATTGTCGCATATGTACCAGACTTATATCCCTCTGTATTTGAAACAGCATTTCCATTTATAGTAAACGCAATATTTGTAGAATAAACTCTTTGACTAGAATATTGTTCTTGAGTAGTAATTTGAGGGCTTAAATTTAAGCTTGATCCTTCAGCTTCAGTAATATTAACAGTAACCTTCGCACTACTCTCTTCAAAAGTTTGGAAAGAAGGACCACCATATGCTCTTACTTCACTTGTACCCTTATTTGTAACATTTAATGTAATATCTGATGTAGTTTCACTCGCAAACGTAATAGCACTACACCATGTACTACCTATCATATGGACATTATCAAAAGTAACATTATATGTAACTGCATCACCACTCGTATTTGTAAAACTTAAAGGTGTATTATCATTTAAACTGCCTGTAATTGTATACGCACCCATATATGTATAAGTTGTTCCACCCTGTGTATATCCAGTCGGACTAATCACAATCTTACCATTCGTTAAATCTAATTGTCCTGTTCCTTCTGAAAGTTCTGTAGTTTCTTCTTGGACAGAGCCTATTGTTTCTTTATCATCTGAAGGCGTTTCTACCCCCCCATTTTTGTCGGTAGTATCACTTGATTCAGTACCAGTACCTGAACCCGTTGTAGTTCCCTCTTCATTAGAACCAGACGGCTCAGTTGTTTCTTCTGATTTTGTTGTTGGATTTGTATTATCATCCGCAAATGCAATAGTAGACGGTGTTAAAGAAAACATCATCACTAAAGAAAGCAATCCACTCAATAACTTTTTCATATTCCTTTACCTACCCTTTTCTAACCTAATGTGGTTATATGCTTTATAATAAAATGTTATTTATTTATTAATTTAAGCAATATTATCTAACCAAAATATAACATCACAATTCTCTTTTTACAATTAAATTTTTATAATTTGGCATAATCTGCCATTTTTAGGTACAAAAACGAAAAAAAGGTAGAGATCATATAACCTCTACCTAAATCGTTCATGTTGTTGCTTTATAATTTGTTCAGCCTCTTCCTTTGTAGGATATAACTTACTTTCTCTTACACGAGTACCTGCAGGACCACAATTTCCTTCTTTAAATTTAATAGTGACAAAGCCGCCCGCATTACGTATTACTTTCGCTTCTTTCACAATATGATTTGAAGCAATGAAATAAGCTATGTCACCTGGATTAAATTGTTTCATACAAGTTAAGCCAATATACCCTTACACTCTTCATTATTCAGTGAAATGGAAAGAATACCAATGCCAATTGCCCTACCTTTTTCAATCTTATCATTCAGGCGATTGATTTCTTCAATATCTTCTTTATCCGCATTCTCCAATGCTTCCATATAACTTTCTGTTAAGGCTTGATTTCTTTGTGAAAAACGTTCTATACCAGCAACGTCATCTTCACTAATGCCTGCAGCATTTAGATATTTAAGAGCGAAATCATAAAATTCTCTATTTGGATCCACATTTTCATTAAAATAATCTCTATAATCATCCATCAATTCATCCATTGCCACTTCCAAATCAAAATCTTCATCCACATCCAAAAATCTCTTTTTAAACTCTTCACCAAGCTTTTCCACAACATGTTTCAAGTAAAATTCTTCAAGTGTCATCTCATTATTATTCATGTTTTACCCTCAATCTTCCTATCATCGAATTGCTAAATATATTATAAATCAATATGGACATATTGAATTGTTAAATTTTTTATTTTGAAAACAAATAATTGAACTTATAATATTTGTGTTTTAATCATCTAAAAGTATGGAGGAAAGTAATTCATGTTAAGTAGTAAAGGTTTTGATTTATGGGCAGATGGATATGATAAGTCGGTTGGATTATCAGAAGAAGCCAACACATATCCATTTGCGGGATATAAAAAAGTTTTAGGAAATATCTATAGAATGATTATGGAAAAAGAACATCCAATAGTACTAGATATCGGTTTTGGTACGGGTACATTGACTCAAAAATTATATGAAAATGGATGTATTATTTATGGACAAGACTTTTCATCAAAAATGATTGAGGTTGCCTCTAAAAAGATGCCTAATGCTCATCTATATAAGGGAGATTTTACCAATGGACTTGTCAAACCTTTAAATCAAAGATCTTATGATTTCATCGTCGCCACTTATTCTATTCATCACTTAACCGATGTCCAAAAGATTCATTTCTTAAAAGAATTATTGAAGCATCTAAATAAAGATGGAAAAATTCTTATTGGAGATGTAACATTCAAAACTCGTAATGAATGGCAAAAGTGTAAAGAAGAGAGTGGCAACAAATGGGATGATGATGAAATTTATTGTGTCGTCGAAGAATTAAAATTGGATTTTCCAAATTTATGTTTTGAAAAGATCACATTCTGTTCAGGCATCCTAATATTATCAAACGAAAAACTGTCGTAGATTGTATTGTAATGGTAAAATATTCTTGTATTGATTACTTACGAAAGGAGACAATAAACATGTCTTTAATCCCTAATAATAATGTAGTATCAGACACAAATACAGAAGATACGTACAAAGAGATTCGAAGTTATATTATTAGCGCCAAGCAACAAATTTACAAAGCTGTCAATTCATCCATGGTTGAAGCTTATTGGAACATTGGCAAAAAGATTTATGAAGTCTGTGGCGAAAATGATCGTGCCGATTATGGTAAGCAGGTGCTAAAACAAATCTCAACAAAGCTTACGGCTGAATTTGGAAAAGGTTTTGATACATCAAATCTTAGCAATATGAAGCAGTTTTATGTGCTATATAAAAATTATGACACAGTGTGTCATGAATTGAGTTGGTCGCATTATCGTCTATTAATCAGAGTCAAAGACGAAAAATCAAGATTATTTTACACTTCTGAATGTGCTAAATCTTTGTGGAGCGTTCGCCAACTCCAAAGACAAATCAACACAATGTATTACCAAAGAATTTTGGCCAGCAAAGATAAAGAATCGGTTGCCAAAGAGATTGAAACGAGTGTTCCAAAGCCAGAATACGAAAAATTCATTAAAGATCCTTATGTGATGGAGTTTTTGGAAATTCAACCAGACACACATGTTTATGAGGGGGAATTAGAACAAGCATTAATTGATCATCTGCAAAAATTTTTATTAGAACTAGGAAGAGTATTTTCTTTTGTAGCACGTCAAAAAAGATTTTCTTTAGATGGGCAGGATTTCTTTATAGATTTAGTGTTTTATAACTACATCTTAAAATGCTTTGTTCTTATCGATTTGAAAATGGGCAAGTTAACACATCAAGATCTTGGCCAAATGCAAATGTATGTAAACTACTATACACGTGAAATGATGAATGAGGGAGATTCTAAACCTATTGGTATTGTATTATGTGCCGACAAAAGTGACTCAATTGTTAAATACACTTTGCCAGAAGATAATACTCAAATATTCGCATCAAAATACATGACTTATCTTCCTAGTGAAGAAGAATTAAAACGAGAATTAAATTTGGATGAATTTAAAAAATTAAACAACTAAAAAAGACTCTTTGAACCTAAAATTCATCGAGTCTTTTTAGAAGCTATTGTAAAGCCACTAGAATCCACCGTTCTGATATGCTCTTGCGATTACATATGATGGCTCATGAATTACCCCGTCTGACCCGCTAACGCAAATCAGACGGAGTTTCTGTTTTCCAGAACCTATGATGACCATAGATTCCATCTAACACGGACGTTCACAGCGCCCTCCGGTCTCGTTTTTACACGACCGCTTTATATG
>CAVBGZ010000116.1:0-8372 GCA_963595075.1 Waltera intestinalis | reverse complement strand
ATGAAAACAACATTAATTATTATGGCTGCTGGTATTGGCTCTCGCTTTGGTGGGGGAATCAAGCAGTTGGCTAAAATGGGTCCAAATGGTGAAATCATTATGGATTATTCAATTTATGATGCGAAAGAAGCTGGCTTTGATAAGGTCGTCTTTATCATTCGTAAGGATATTGAAGAAGAATTTAAGGAAGTTATCGGTAATCGTATTGGTAAACAAATTGAAGTGGAATATGTTTATCAAGATGTCAATGATTTACCTGAAGGCTTTACTTGTCCTGAGGGTCGTACTAAGCCTTGGGGTACAGGCCAGGCTGTATTGTGTGCAAAACCAGTAGTCAATGAGCCATTTGTGATTATTAATGCAGATGATTATTATGGCAAGGAAGCTTTTGTGAAATTACATGATTTCTTAGTTGCCCATGAGAAAATGGGAAAAGAATTTGACATGGGTATGGCTGGATTCATTTTGAAGAACACATTGAGTGAAAATGGTACAGTGACTCGTGGTGTTTGTGTTGTAGATGAAAATGAGATGCTTAAAGAAGTACATGAGACAACAGGTATTTTCATGGAGAATGGAAAAATCAAGTGTGATGATGCTGAAGTTGAATCTTGGGTAAAACCTACAAGCAATGTATCTATGAATATGTGGGCTGGATATCCAGATTTTTTAGAATATTTAGAAAATGGATTTAAAGAATTCTTGGGTGATATTGATGATAATCCAATGAAGAAGGAATATTTGCTTCCAAATATTGTAGCTCAATTATTAGAAGAGGATCGTATCAATGTCAAAGTATTAGAGACACATGATAAGTGGTTTGGGGTAACGTATGCGGAAGATAAAGAGTATGTTCAAAATGCGTTTAAAGAATTAATTGAAAATGGAGTGTATCCAGAAAAATTGTGGAAATAATAAACAAGGGCCTTTTAAAGGCCCTTGTAGTGTTTTTCTTTTTCTTTTGCGATTTTAAGATAAATATCTTCGTTTCTTTTTTCATAGAGCATGTTTGCCCAATAGCCCCAAAGAATGTCTTCCATTCTTTCAAAGGCTTGTACTTGAACATCAATCATTGGATCAATATCTTCGCCAAAGTAGGCTTGGTAAAATTGTTCTCTTTGATCAATATAGAATATATTGTTTTCACTAAAGAAACTCGCAATGTCAAATCGATAATCGTTTTTGGCTGCGTATTCATAATCGATTAAGTAATCTCTATCTTCATGGTAGAGAATGTTTCCTTCTACAAAGTCATTGTGACAGAGCGTATTCGGTTCATATATGGATTTTAGAGCTGTTAAAAAGGATTCTTCGTTTTCAAAAGATACAATAGGATTTTTGATTTGTTTTTTATAGTCTTGTATTTTTTGAAATGGATCAAATTCAAATGTAGGGGCATCTTTAGAATGAAGTTGTTTCATTAATTTTGCGCAGCGTGCAAATTTGTTTTTGTCTTTACATTCATCATAAGTTTGTGTGTTTTCTATATATTTTGTAACTTTGATGCCTTGGTTTGTATCAAATAATAGATTGGGAACATCTAAATCTTGTACTTTATTTAAGATTTGTTGTTCATGTTCGAATTTTAAACCTAAGCTTTGATGAGCCTTCTTTGGTACACGTAGCATGTACTTATTTGTACTCGTTTCTAATATATAGTTTGTGTTGCTGATGCCTTTATCGGTTTTCGTGATTGTAAAATCATTTGTGTGAAAGGTATCTTGTATCCATTGATTTAAATTCATGGGTATATCTTATCATTGACAAATGGGCTCATCAAGTTGAAAATATCAGTTAGTATATACTTACTGGAGGTAACTATGAGCAAATATTATGATGGTAGCAAGAAAAAGGTTTCGAAAAAGGAATCAATCGAATTAGGAATAGGAATTTGTATCACGATCGTGGTTTTGATTTTGTGTGCAAAATTTTTTGGTTAAAAATAATGAATTCCTATTGAATTCTTTTTTTTGTTAGTGTATATTAAAAAGGCATGCGTGGGAGAGTGCGTAACCATTCGTATTACCACTGCATAAGACAAAATATAGGAGGAACGTCTTATGAGCAAGAAAAAAGTTACAAAAGTTTGTAAGTTGCAGTTCCAAGCTGGTGGAGCAAAACCAGGTCCAGCATTAGCTAGTGCTGGTATCAACATGCCTCAATTCTGTACAGCTTTCAATGATGCAACAAAAGATCGTAAGGGTGATATTGTCCCTGTAGTTATTACAGCATATGAAGACAAGAGTTTTGATTTCGTATTAAAGACAACACCTGCTGCTAACTTATTGAAAAAAGCAGCAAACATTCAAAAAGCAAGTGGAGATCAAAAAGTAGTTGCTGGTACAATTACTGTTGATCAATTAAAGGAAATTGCTGAATACAAGATGCCAGATTTAAATGCGAACGATGTTGAAGCAGCTATGCGTATCGTAGCTGGTACAGCTCGTAACATGGGTATCAAAGTAGAAGGATTCGAATAGGAGGACGATTAGAATGGCAAAAGTAAGTAAGAGATATGCTGAAGCAGCTAAATTAGTTGATCGTTCAAAAACTTATTCAGTTTCTGAAGCAATCGCTTTAGCAAAACAAACAAGTACAACAAAATTTGACGCTAGTGTTGAAGTTTGTTTCCGTTTAAATGTAGACCCTCGTCATGCGGATCAACAAATCCGTGGTGCAATGGTTTTACCAAATGGAACAGGAAAAACACAACGCGTTTGTGTAGTAGCACAAGGTGACAAAGAAAAAGAAGCTCAAGCAGCTGGTGCAGACTTTGTTGGTGGTGCTGATATTATCGAAAAAATCTCTAAGGGATGGTTCGATTTTGATGTTTTAGTTGCAACTCCAGATATGATGGGTCAATTAGGACGTTTAGGACGTGTTTTAGGTCCTAAAGGTTTAATGCCAAACCCTAAGACTGGTACAGTAACAATGGATGTTACTAAAGCAATTGAAGAAATCAAAAAAGGTAAGGTTACTTACCGTGTTGACAAAGAAGGTAATGTTAACTTAGCTATTGGTAAAGTTAGCTTTACTGAAGAACAATTAGTTGAAAACTTCAATGCAATCTACAATACAATTGCAAAGGCTCGTCCTACAACTGTAAAAGGTGCATATATGAAGAACTTAGTTGTTTCTACAACAATGGGTCCTGGAATCCATGTAGAAATTGTTAAGTAATTTGACAAATTGAGAAAAAGAATTTAAAATTTTGATTGTTATCAATATTCCAAAGACAGTAACGGCGTATGCTTAATAAGGTTACCGAGGGTATGATGCATTGACTTTGCACAATTAGCCCGTCTTTGTTGCGGGCTTTTCTTTTGAATATTGTTACAATAGATGAAAGAAGAGGTGGATCGAATGAATAAAGACATCCTTGCACAAAAAGAAGCAGATGTTAACGCCTTAGCTGAAAAAATGGAAGCTGCTAGTAGTGTTGTATTAGTAGAATACCGTGGATTATCAGTTGCGGATGTTACAGAACTTCGTCGCGCATTACGTGAAGAAGATGTAGATTTCAAAGTTTACAGAAACGCAATCGCTCGTCGTGCAGCTGAAAAAGTTGGTCAAGATGAATTCGCTAAGACTTTAATCGGACCTAACGCATTGGCATTTGGTAAAGATCCAGTTGCTCCTGCTCGTGTATTGGCAAAATTTGCTAAAACTCATGAAGCATTGGTATTAAAGACTGGTATCGTGGATGGAGCTATGGTAGATGAAGCTACTATCCAAAAATTGTCTGCATTACCTAACAAGGAAGGTATGTTGGCTAAATTCGCATCTTGCTTGAATGCTCCAGTTATCAAATTTGCTATGACTGTAAAAGCATTGGCAGAAGCAAAAGAAAACGGAACTGTAAAAACTACAGAAGAAGCACCAGCTACAGAAGAAGCTGCTGCATAATTTAACATAGGAGGAAAATAAAATGGCTAAATTAACTCAAGAAGAAATTCTTTCTTATTTAGAAGAAGCAACAATTTTAGAACTTAACGAATTAGTAAGTGCAATCGAAGAAAAATTTGGTGTAGTAGCTGCTGCTGCTGTTGCTGCTCCAGCTGGTGGAGCTGCTGAAGAAGCTGCTGGACCTAGCGAAGTTACAGTAACATTAAGCGATGTTGGTGGAACTAAAGTAGCTGTAATCAAAGCCGTACGTGAAATCACTGGTTTAGGATTAGTAGATGCTAAGAAATTAGTAGATGGTGCTCCAGCTGCTATTAAAGAAAACGTATCTCCAGAAGAAGCAGAACAAATTAAAGAAAAATTAGTTGCTGCCGGAGCTACTGTAGAAATTAAGTAATTTAAGCTTAGTTGAAATTTAAAAAGGCCGTATGGCCTTTTTTCTTTTTGTATGAAGTTAGTTTATCCTTACGAAAATGATAAATCTTATGAGCAGAACTTTTGAGAATGAAATCTGAATCATGGATAATAATTATATAAATAAAATGAGATTTCATATAAGGAGGATAATGATGAAATACAGATGTTTGATTTGTGGTCATGTGTATGACGAAGAAAAAGAAGGTGTTAAGTTTGCAGATCTTCCTGCAGATTGGAAATGTCCAACATGTAAACAACCAAAAGAAAAGTTTGTGCCTGTTGAAGATGAAATGTCTTGGGCAGCAGAACATGTGGTTGGTGTTGCCAAAGATGTAGATGAAGATATAAAAAATGATTTACGCGCAAATTTTGAAGGTGAATGCTCAGAAGTTGGTATGTATCTTGCGATGAGTCGTGTGGCTTTTAGAGAAGGGTATCCAGAAGTTGGATTATATTATGAAAAGGCAGCTTATGAAGAAGCAGAACATGCGGCTAAATTTGCTGAATTGTTAGGCGAAGTTGTAACGGATTCCACAGAAACAAATTTAAAAATGCGTGTTGAAGCAGAAAATGGTGCAACGGCAGGTAAGGTTGATTTAGCTACGCGAGCTAAACAAAAAAATCTAGATGCCATTCATGATACAGTGCATGAAATGGCTCGTGATGAAGCACGTCATGGAAAAGCTTTTGCTGGATTATTAAATCGTTACTTTGGAAAATAAAAAGATGAGTTTATTGCTCATCTTTTAATATTCTCATTACGCCATTATAGATTCCATCTTCGTATGTAGATGTTGTCGCAAAGTTCGCAAAGCTTTTAACATAATCGCTTGCGTTTCCCATCGCAACACCGATGTCTGCTTTCTTTAACATGTGGATATCATTTGTGCTATCTCCAAAACAAATCGTATCCTTCCATGTAAGGTTTACTTTATTCAAGATCATTTCAATTCCTTTTGATTTATCATTGTCATGATTGAAGATATCGAAACAGAATCCGTCTGTTTTTACGTTGATTAGATCACATCTTAAATCAGGATGCTTTTCCATAAATTGATCAACTAAAGATTTGTCTTTTGTAAGGACTACACCATTATAGGCTGAGTGTCTTAGATGGTAAGATTGGCTTGGATCATAAAATAATGAATCCAATACATTACAATATTTACAGAAATCATACATAGGATAGAAGTTGTTGTAAATATATGTGGCATCTCCAAAATGGAACATAAGACCTGTTTCATTTATTTTTGAAAATTCAACCAAATCTTTAATGTTTTGTTTGGCAATAGGGAAGGATCCAATTTCTTCAAAGTTTTTATCGAGTATATAGCTTCCATTGATAAGGACATAATAGTCGAAAGTAACTCTTTCAAGGATTAGTTTTAATTGATTTAAGGGCCTTCCTGTAGCGGCACAAACAATGTAGCCTTTATCTTTTAATAATTGTATGGCTTCTAAAGCGCTATCTTGAATGATGTCATTTTCAGTTTGGTAGAGTGTACCGTCCATGTCAAAAAATGCGATTTTATGTTTCATAAGAATCTCCTTTAATATTTATATGCTTATTATACTTTTTTTTATTAAAATTGTAAAAAAAGTGTTTGACATAAATGGGTAGGTTATTGTAAAGTATTAATGCATGCGATTTAGGTTCTTTTATGAGGACCTATATTTCTTGGATGGGCAAGACCCACCCGGGTTCGTTTGCTTGAATATGGAATTGAATATTTTTGAAAGGAGGATCTTATGCCTACAATCAACCAGTTGATTCGTAAAGGTCGTAAGGCCAGTCAAAACGTTTCAAAGTCTCCAGCTTTGAACCGTGGTTACAACTCATTGCAGTCTAAACCAACAAACTTATCAAGCCCACAAAAACGTGGAGTTTGTACTCGTGTTGGTACAATGACACCTAAGAAACCAAACTCAGCACTTCGTAAATATGCCCGTGTTCGTTTAAGTAATGGTATGGAAGTTACAGCTTACATTCCAGGTATTGGACACAACTTACAAGAGCATAGTGTTGTATTGATTCGTGGTGGTCGTGTTAAAGACTTGCCAGGTGTTCGTTACCACATCGTACGTGGTACATTGGACTGTGCTGGTGTAAACGATCGTAAACAATCACGTTCATTATACGGAACTAAAAAACCTAAGAAATAGATCAATCGTGAAAGGAGGAATTTAGATGCCTAGAAAAGGACACATTGCGAAACGTGACGTACTAGTAGACCCTATTTATAACTCTAAGTTGGTTACTCGTTTAATCAACAAAATCATGATTGATGGTAAAAAAGGGGTTGCACAATCAATTTTGTACAACGCGTTTGAAATCGTAGAAGTAAAAACAGGAAAAGCTCCTATGGAGGTTTTCGAACAAGCATTAGAAAATGTAATGCCTCAATTAGAATTAAAGGTAAGACGTGTAGGTGGTGCCAACTACCAAGTACCAGTAGAAGTTAGTGACGAACGTCGTTTAACTTTAGGTCTTCGTTGGATCGTAAACTATGCACGTTTACGTAACGAAAAAACAATGGAACAACGTTTAGCAGCTGAAATTATTGATGCTTCTAACGGAAGTGGTGCCAGTGTTAAAAAACGTGAAGACACTCACAAAATGGCTGAAGCTAACAAAGCTTACGCACATTACCGTTGGTAAGAGAAGGAGTAAAGAAATATGCCTAGAGAATATGCTTTACATGAAACTCGTAACATCGGTATCATGGCTCATATCGATGCCGGAAAAACAACAACAACAGAACGTATTCTTTACTATTCAGGTGTAAACCATAAGATTGGTGAAACACATGATGGTGCAAGTACAATGGACTGGATGGAGCAAGAACAAGAACGTGGTATCACAATCACTTCTGCCGCTACAACTTGTCATTGGAAAAAGACTGATGGAACTGGTAAAGAATGCCGTATCAACATTATCGATACACCAGGCCACGTAGACTTCACAGTAGAAGTTGAACGTTCTCTTCGTGTATTGGATGGTGCTGTAACTGTATTGGATGCCAAAGCAGGTGTTGAACCTCAAACTGAAACAGTTTGGCGTCAAGCAACTGAATATGGAGTACCTCGTATCGTATTCGTAAACAAAATGGATGCGACTGGAGCTGACTTCATTATGTCATGCAACACAATCGTTGAACGTTTAGGAGCAAAATCTTGCCCTATTCAACTTCCTATTGGTGCGGAAACAGAATTCGAAGCAATCATCGATATTATTGAAAGAAAAGCTTATAGCTTCTCTGGAGATTTTGGACGTATTATTTCTGAAATCCCTGTACCAGAAGATCAAAAAGATCTTATGGAAGAATATCGCGCTAAATTATTAGAATATTTAGCAGATTATGATGAAGAATTCATGATGCAAGTACTTGAAGGTGAAGAACCTTCAATCGAAGAAATTAAACGTGTATTACGTATTGCCGTATGTGCTGGTGATTTCTTCCCTGTATTATGTGGATCTGCATACAAAAACAAAGGTGTTCAATTAGTATTGGATGCAGTTGTTGATTATTTACCTAGTCCACTTGATGTACCATCAATCAAAGGTACAACATTGGATGGAGAAGAAGATGCTCGTCATCCTAGTGATGAAGAACCATTCTCAGCATTAGCATTTAAGATTGCGACTGACCCATTCGTTGGAAAATTATCTTTCTTCCGTGTTTATTCAGGTACTGCAAAAGCAGGAAGCTATGTATTAAACTCTACAAAAGATAAGAAAGAACGTTTAGGACGTATCGTGCAAATGCATGCCAACTCACGTAACGAAATCCCTGAAGTTTATGCAGGTGATATCGCTGCCGCTGTTGGTTTAAAGGTAACAACTACAGGTGATACATTGTGTGATGAAGATCATCCAATTATCCTTGAGTCTATGGAATTCCCAGAACCAGTTATCGAATTGTCTTTGGAGCCAAAAACAAAAGCTGACCAAGACAAGATGGGATTGGCTTTAGCTAAATTGGCTGAAGAAGATCCAACTTTCAAAACATATACAAACGAAGAAACAGGACAAACAATTATTGCCGGTGTAG
>CAVBGZ010000115.1:0-8441 GCA_963595075.1 Waltera intestinalis | reverse complement strand
GTATACCATAATTCAATAAACAACGCACTTTTTTCATACATTAATTTCAAAAAAAAGCGTCTGTATCTCGGCAATTGAATAACCGAGGATTAGACGCAAGTTTATCCTAAATTTACCTGATTAATAAATGCATTCAGTTTTTCTTTGAACTTTTGTTCAATCGGTACATCTTTATACTGACGGACACTATGCCTTTGTTTCATTACATCAAGCATGAATTTCAGGCCAAGCTTTCTTTACTTCACCAATCTTTGATTTTCTAAGTAAGAATAAAATCACAAAGATTTCAGGTATCGCAAGCATAAGTCCAGATAAATCCGATGCGTTTGACGTACCACTTGAAAAAGCTTCTAAAATATTTCCATAACTAAATAAGCCAAACATAGCGCTTGTTCCAAAATCATTGAGTGCATGTACAAAAACAAGAATCCAATAGTTTCCTGTACGGAAATAGATAGCCGCGTATGTAATCCCACCAATTCCAGCAACAACGCATTGTACAAACACATCAATGGGTTGTCTTGTTTGTAGATTGATTAAGTGTAAACATCCAAAAAGAATTCCAGAAAATATAGCTGACTTCCATACGCCTTTTGAGTTTGTACCAAAATGTTCTAGAAAAGATTGGGCAATAATCACTCTAGTACATAATTCTTCGCTTAGTCCAATAATGAACATACAAAGAACAAAGACAAGAACATCGCTAATAGAAGCTAAAGATGCCCCTTCTCCAAGTGCCATAATACAAGATGCGATGAGTGCGAATAATGAGTACCCAATTGGATAAGCCGCCATGGGTAGTCCTTTAAAAAATCCAATTCCTTTCTTTGTGAGCAATTTTAACTTTTTCGATTGCCATAACACCAACAACATAACAACTAAAACAACAAGGTCCGCAATCATTTGTCCATAGAAAACTTGTGTAGCCTCATTTTTTGGATATAGTCCATGGCCAAACACAAAGCTTAATGGAAAATCACTCAAATCCTGTCCAACCTTAAATAAAATCAACACAAGTATGGAATAAATCCAAATGTGTTTTTCTCTTAACTTTACTAACATCATATCCCTTCTTTCCCTTCCATTATAAATAAAGTATAATCATATTGAAAGAAAGGAATATGTATGAAAAATCAAAAAATATATTTATTTATTATTACTGCCTTGCTTGCGATCAATCTTTGTGTAACGGGTCTTTTTATCAGTAAAACGAATACAAATGACGTACCTATAAAATACACACTTTATATTGGTACTAACGATAAAGATACCTATCAACAAGAAATTCCATTTGATGAATGCAAACAGATTGTGATTGATATTTGTACAGAGTATGCGGGTGGATGTACTTTACTTGATGCGACTGGATATTGGAAAGATGATACAGGAACGATTACTTCTGAACAAACAATTGAAGTTGTTTTGGAAGATATTTCTGAAAAGAAAGTTCATAAGATTGCGGATAAAGTGATTAAAAAATTAAACCAAAACTCTGTATTAATCGAAACGAATGAAGTTCAATCTGAATTCTATTCTGGAAAGTAGCTATGTGTTATTGCACATAGTTTTCTTTTCGTTTATGATGAACTTAAGGAGGATATTATTATGACGTTTGAAGAATTATTAAAGGATGAAAAAGTATTAGGTGAAATTATTGAAAAAGTAAATAATGAAGAAGAATTCATCGATGAAATCAAAAAGTATGGTGTAGAAACAAGTATAGAAGAAATTCAATCTTTCCTTGAAAAAGTACCTTTAAGTGAAGATGAATTAGAACAGGTAAATGGTGGTGCTTATGGAATTGGTATCATTCCATTCCCAAAAACATCTCAACAAAAAAAGAAATTATTACTTCTTTTTTCATCTTTAAAACAAAATACTGACGATAAAAAGCTTTAACACAAAAAAAGTGGGGATTGATTATGAAATTCATCGATGATTATATCCAGAAAAAAAATAAAGGAACTTGAAGAGCATCCTGAAAGGAACAAAAAATCAAGTCGTGTTTTTTTGGATGCAGTGAGTTTTGCGATACTCCTCATCTTTTGGTTACTCGTAATTTTATATAGAATATTTAAAATAGGATAGGGATAATTGAACCTCCCTTCAGAATGAAAAAACAGGATGGAAATTTCCATCCTGTTTCTGTTATTTACTCGTTTAATTGTGTACCATCTTTTAAATAGAAATGAATATTTTCTGATGGATTGGCCATCTGTTTCATTCGTGCATATTCATCATTACTTGAAACAATGACACGATTTAACTTTGAACAATCTTTAAACATATCAATCATATCGCTAACTTTAGAAGTATCAAAGCTTGATAGATCTAAACTTTCAAGGTTTGTACATCCCTCAAACATATGTGCCATATCAACGACATTGCTTGTGTTCAATTTGGATACATCCAATGTTTTTAAGTTTGAACAATTTTGGAACATGCCTCGCATACTGACAACTTGACTTGTGTCTACATGATCACTAAATTGAATGTTTTCTAAACTTGAAGAATCCTGATTTGAATTAAACATATAAGAACTATCCGTATTAAAGATGATATTCTTACCATAACCTTTAACATTTACTTTCAATTCATTGTCTTCAATCCATGCCATAATGGATTCGTCTTCTTTTTCTGTCGCATCCATTTGAGTGGTTCCATTTTTACTTGTCATCATAAAATCAAAGCGAATCGTTTGAATGTGATAATTGCGAATCAAATCATTATAGAAATCATTTCCATTCTTTAACACATAGCTTAGCGCATTCCAATGTGCATAAAGAGTAATGTCTGAATCACTATTCAACACGGTATCTTCGGTTACTTTTGTACCATCACTTTGACCTGTAAACCAACCATCAAAGCTGTAGCCATCTCGTGTTGGTGTTGGTAATTCACCATAGACCTGACCTTTTTCAACCGTCTTTGTCTTAGAAATGCTTCCATCGTCAAATTGTCCATCGTTCGCATTAAAGGTTACCGTTTTATCTTTGGTTGTATAATGAATTTCTAACACATTCTCTTTGGCTTCAATTTGTCCTTGAATGACATCTTGATCACCTGAATATACATATTTATTTGTATCATTTGTAGTGATGTTTGAAATTTCATACGTTGTTCCCTCAGGAAGATAGATGTCCATATGATTGGTTGTGATTACGTCATTATCTCCAATCTTGATATCCCAAGAAAAACGTTTGTCTTTCGCAAAAAGTTCTGAATCGTCTAAATATGTTCCAATATATAATGAATAACATGTTTTATCGATAAAATGAAAATTTAATTTGTCCGTATAATTTCCTTTTGCCCCTTTTTTCCCTTTTGTCGATAAAGACAAAGTTTTATGAATCGTATTCTCTTTTTCAAATTTTGCGGTATCTTTTCCATCCGGAAAATTCCAAGACGTATCCTTAGTAACTTTTTCATCCCCATCCATGACCGTATAGGCAATGGTGTCATTTTTTTGTTTCAACTTAAAATCATTTTCAGAACGAACTTCAACATTCAATTGATGATGTTCTGCCACTTTTCCAGTCATCTCAATTTTAGCCTTATTCTCTTTGTCAAACGTAACACCTGTAGGAATGGTTACTGTATAAGAGTCTGTAGAAACTTTTTCTTTTGAATCTTTGGCTTCAATTGGTAAAACCACAAAAGAAGTAGATAGAAGTGTGCATAAAAAAATCTTTTTAAAATCCATTATACATTACCCTTCTTTCGTACAAAATAAGTAACTCCACCAACGACAACAAGTCCTGCCGCTAGAGCTAAGGCAATTAATGCATTTCCACCACCAAAAATGCTTCCTAACATGTTTGATTCATCTTCATCATCACTACTTGTTAAGGCCACTGTCTTTTCACTTTCTTGTGGCGAATAGGTAATGGTTGTTGAGGCTTCATCTGCCAATATATGAGTTGGACAACCTAATAGTATTGTTACAGCCATAAAGGTCGTAAATATCAAATGTTTTATTTTCATATCCCTTATTCTCCTGTTCCCAACTTATAGTATAACTCAAACGCAATTAAAATGTTGTGTTTATGCCAAAAATTCACCATCATGCTGATTAATCATAATAGATAAGAGTCCAACATGAATATCACTTAATTCACTAAATAATGTTTTTAGTTGTTCTTTTTCCGAATCGTCTTTTGTTTCTTTCATTTGTTGAAGTAAGCTCATTTGTCTTTGATCAATTTCATCACCTAATTTTTCTAATGCCTCCATATCTTTTGAGTCAATACCTCTTTCCTTGATATAATCTAGGGCTAGAAAGTATTTGGTGCCATCTGGATCAAAGAAGTCATCATAATTTTCCGTGAATAATTCAACGAGTTTTTCGATATCTTCAAGATTTATATTAGAGTTCATCATATTTTTTAGCATTTCCTTTCGCCTTTTCAACAGGATATTTTTTCTCATTCTGTGTCATTTTCATATTAATGATTTCATCCGCATCCAAGCCAAGCTTATCCAATAGATTTTGACAATATACCATCACATCGGCCAATTCTTCTTTTACATGTTGTAAATCATAGTTATCATCATCCCATTGAAAACATTCTAATAATTCACTAGCCTCAATCACAATAGATTTTGCAAGATTGCTTGGTGAGTGGAATTGATCCCAGTCTCTTTCAGTTGTAAACTTTCGTATTCTATTTATTGTTTCTTGTTTCATAATGTACCTTCTAATTATAATTCATGATTTTTTGTTTTAAATAATCACTTAAATTTTTATCTGTACAGTAAATGTAGCAGCCCTTCATTCCTCTGGTCATTAATGTTCGATATGTATTCTTTATAATTTCATCCGCTCTTTTTAAAGCTTTATCCGGGTTTTCTTTAAATAGTGACTTTAATCCTTTTATTGATTGGTCTGTAGATGCGCGTTTCGTAAAATCCGTCACGATATGACCATCTTCATAACGCATATCATCACCAATAATTAAACCAACATAATCAAATTCTAATCCTTGTGTTGTATGGATGCAGCCTACTTCATTTATTGAATTTTCATTTATCGCAAAAGCTTCTCCGGTTGCCAAATTCCAACTCATGCCAAAATCTCCAATTTGAATATCATGATAATCTGTATCATCTCTTGTATTTTTTGGCCAATTCCAACAATAGCCTGCAAGCATCCTTGAGCAATGATTCTCATTATTCTTTTCAACAATTAAATCTTTTACTTGTTGAGGAGAATCAAAAATCTGAATATCATAATCACAATCTTCTAAATTAAAATTAGCTGTATTTCTTATTTCTAAAGTATTATCAATCCACGCTAAATACCCATTTGAGCCGTTACAACGAAATTGTGATGTAAGTTCCATCCGATATACTTCAGAATTTTCGTAATCCGCCCATTTTTCAATTTCTTCTACAGAGCCAATATCTGACATAGTGACTCTTTGACTTTCATCAATAAAGAAAACCGAGCACAAAGAAGCATGAATAATTTCTTTAATTTGATTTTCGTTACCCGTTTTCTTTGTATATTGACTTCTTTCTTCCAAACGATGTGCTTCATCTACAATCAAAGTATGAATTTGGTTGAATCCTACTTGAGTATAACTAGCAGAACCTTTAAACATATTATCAACGCCCGACATTTTAACACCACTCTTTAACTTTGAAAGATATACTTGTCGAGGTGCAGAATTTTTAGAAACATATTGAACAAATTGATCTTGTTGAGTTAATTCAGACAACAATTGGACCGCAACCACACTTTTTCCTGTTCCAGGTCCACCTTCACATATGATTGTTCTTTTCTTATGGTCCTTTTGACACTTTTGTGACAATTTAAGAATATTTTCAAAAACAACCCGTTGCTCATCAATCATAATAAATTCTCTATTGCCTCTAATCATTGAGGCAATAGAATTTTGTAGACTTTTTGATGGCTTTATCTTTCCGTGATCAATTTCATATAATAATTCTTTGTCATCTCCTTTTTTTATAAAACTTTTGATAAATGTACGTAAATCATATACTTGTCCTTTTGTAAATGCGGGTGCCTCATTTAAAAATTCAGAATATTGTCCATCATCCAAAGGATCATTATCTTGTCTAACATAATTGTGAAGATAGGCACATGGCTTTAATTTCATATTTTCTTTTTCAACAGCTGCATTATAATCTGAAATCAATCTTGCATAAGACCATACTTGATAGGAAGGATGCACTACTTCTCGATTCGCATGACCTGTATAAGTGCGAACCAAAGTTGAATCATTAATTTTTTCAAGTTTTTGCCACTGTTTAAGTTCTATAATAATCATTCCTGGAATATCATTTTCATCATATCCAGAAATCATAAAATCCACTCTTTTTGCTGTTTGAGGAATATTATATTCAATCGCAACACCTGAATTATCCGGTATGTCCCGATCGTTTAAAACTTTATACATATATTCCAGAGAATTTACCCATGAATTATATTCACTATCTGTCGTATGCCTTCCCATCTTATTGTAGATATTCTCTTTAATCTGATTCGCAATTGAATCCGTTTCCACGCTTCCTATAAAATCCGTTTTTATCCCTTCATATACTAACATTTCACATACCTTCTATCTCTTTTCTGTCTCAAATTTATTGGCCATTTCAATAAAGTGTTTTCCAATCTTTTCAGGATCATAGTCATTTGCCTTGCAAATCAGAAGCAATCCATCAACTGTTAATATTCGACCATACAAACGATCCAAACAAAATTGTTGATAATCCTTCATTTCTTTTTTAGTTAAACTTGACTTCATTCTCTAACACCTTCATTCCAAACATAGGAAGTATATCTTCCACCGCCCAATTTAATAATCTCGCCATTCTTTAATAATTCAGCCAAAGTCCTCTGAATTGTCGTATCACTAATATCTGGACACAATTCGATAATCTCATTCTTTGTGATTTTTCCAATATGATTTCTAATTATTTCACGAATTCTTTCAGGCTTACTCATTCCACACTCTATTAAAGTTTGCACTCGACAAGAAAACTCCTTGTAAGCCGCAATAATAATTCCAAGATAATATTCAACAAAAGGTTCATAATCATTTTCATCTTCATGCCACCCAAAAGAGCTAGCTTGTAATGCTTCATAATAAGAATCTTTCGTTTTTTCAATCAATCTCTCAATACTAATATACTTGCCCACAATATATCCTGACTTATAAAGAATAAGTAATGTTAGTAATCGACTCATCCTTCCATTTCCATCATTAAATGGATGGATACATAGGAAATCTAAAATAAACATAGGCATTATTAAAAGTGGATCTACTCCATCATTTAACACTTCATTATAAGCATCACACAAATTTCGAACTGCTTCCGGAGTAGCCCAAGCCTCCATAGGTTGAAACCTTATTTTCTTATTACCAAGACTATCAATTTCAGCTATGATATTATCGGACGATTTAAACTTTCCACCAAAACTCGAACTGTTATATTTGTACAAATCCTTGTGAAGTTGTAAAAAATGATTAGGATGAATCAAAATATATTCATAATTTTCATGTATCATATTCAGAACGTCACGATAGCCTGCAATCTCTTTTTCACTTCTACTCTTAGGCATCGTCTTATCTAAAACCAGCTTCTTTAAACGATCTTCTGTCGTAATAATTCCTTCAATCTTATTAGAAGCCTCTGTACTCTGAATTTTAGCAATCTCTAACAATTCAGTAAGTCTATCCGCATTTGATTCAATAAATAAATTTTGTTCACCCTTATACTCATGAATAGAAGTTAAAAGAGAAACAATATTCGGTGTTAATAATTTTTTCCAACTTTCCCTATAATCAAATTGTCTCATGCCATTCTCCTCTGTCTTCATTATAATTTCAACAACGTCATAATTCAATTCAATTTAGTCATTTTATATGAAAATGACTAAATTGAATAAGAAATGACCAAATTAAAAATGGCATCTAAAACGCCATTCTACAGTCGAAATTAAAAACAACACACACTCATTTGTCTATAAAACACAAAAAGCACTAATCCCATCATCCCAAAGATCCGATTAGTGCTTTTGCATTAAAAAGATTCAGAGGAAACCACTGCTTCTCCAGTAGTTTTTCTGTGTCTATAGAATACTGTATCCAAGCTAAAATTTCAACAAATTTTAAAAACTTATGCTTTTTTGGGATTTTTTCACATTGTTTTGAAATAATAGAATTGCTACTGGAAGTGGCAAAAAGATGGACCTCTTGTTAGTGAGATTAAAAGCTCTAACAAAAAAGAGCAACGCAATCGCTTAATCCATTACCACAGGAGGAATGCTTCATGCTGAATATAAGTTTAAATGTTGATGTTGCACAAACCATAAATGCATTATGCATGTTGATTTATGTACTCGATGTACTTAAAAAACGCAAAAAGCACTAATCCACCTCTACCAAAGACTCGATTAGTGCTTATGCATTAAT
>CAVBGZ010000114.1:0-8480 GCA_963595075.1 Waltera intestinalis | reverse complement strand
ACTCATGATGAAGAAGGAAACATGATTTCTTTATCTGATTCTCAGATAGAGAAGGCAATGAAGTATTTAGAAAGAAATAGCGTCTACAACATGTCTATTGAACGAGCCTATCTCTATTCGAAGGTGATCGGCCCTCTTCAAAGATGCGAAGATGAGCTTGAAATGGAGATGTAGATATGGATAAGGAAACAAAAGATAAATTGAGTTTTAAGATCAAAACTCAGCTCAAGAAAGAATACGAAGCCTTTATCGATGGTGATGAAGAACTTCCTGAAGAAGACTTGAACATTTTGATCATTCAAATGATTGTTCAAATTGTCTTAGAAAGCGAGCTTCCATTGTGGTTCATCCTGAAATACCAAAACAGGGAAGGAATCCTCTTTGAGGTGATTTCGGAGTTCAGAATCAAGTTTGAAATCGAATTGGATGATAGTCCTATGTTCATCATCGATAGGAAAGATGCTTTCGGAGGGAATGCCTATGCCTAATTGGTGCTTTGGGAACCTCACATGCGTTCTTCCTAGTAAGAACGTCGATAAGTTCAGGGATTATTTCTTAACTGGAACGATTAATGATCAACATCGAAAGGAATATTTCTACAGAACTTTTCTTACAGATGATGAGGTCACATCGAATGAGAAGAGAATGTCACTTCTAAGGGTTTCCTTTGAATGCGCATGGTCGGCTGAACACTGTTTCCTTAAACAACATGAAGGAAAAGACAAGAATAGCTGCATTCTTTTAGAGGACGCCATCAAGAACTGCGATGTAAAAAGACTTACCATTTGGGCGAGTGAATCAGGAATGGGATTTGAGGAATCCATCACCTATGAAAAAGGCGGTTCCATCGATTTCAAGACAAGAGATTTATATCCTGATCCCTTGGATGAATATCTAAGGGAAGAGGATATCTATGAAGGAGGAAAAGAGAAAGAATGCCAAATTTCGTAAAGAACAAAATAATTGTTGGAAGAAGTGAATATGGTAGAAGACTCATCGATAAATACGTGAGCTTCAATAAAGAAAGAAAAGTCGATGAATTCGACTTCAATAAGGTCATTAAAATGCCTGATGATCTTAAAATTGAATTCTCATCGAAGAGCGACAAGGCCTTATGCCTTTATCTTACTAAAGTGAATCCGGATGTCACCTATTATGGTGACGAAGATGAGAAGATGGATAAGACTAATTATTCATCACTTATTCGACAATTATCGAAAAGACTCATGATGAGTCATGATTTCACACTTAGAAAGGATCAAGTAGATGATCTTCTTAACAAGTACAAGGAGGATGATCTTCTGAAGCTTGGTGAAAGACAAATCCAAAATCTAGAAAGATACGATGCCATCAACTGGTATGAGTGGTCCATCAATAATTGGGGTACCAAATGGAACGCCTCCGATTATGAGGCTTCAGATGATAAGAGAAACATCATCTTTGAGACTGCCTGGGATCCAGCGGTTGAAGTCATGCTTGAGATATCTAGACAGAATCCGGACATCAAATTCGCCTTCCTTTATAGCGATGAGGAGATCGGAGCCCATACTGGTTATCTTCTCACCCAAAACGGAAGAATCGACTGCAAGGGAACATTCGAAGATTATTCTCCTGATGCCTATAAGCTCGCATTCGATCTCTGGGATTGCGGAGATGAATACGAATATGATGATAAGATCGGAACCTATGTCCCAAAGGAAGAATACGAATCTAGATTGGAGATGATCTAATGGCGACAAGAAGCTACATCCTCAAAGAAAACGATGATGGAACCTATAAGGGTGTCTATTGCCATAACGATGGCTATCTCACCTATAATGGAGCGATGCTCTTAGATCATTACAATACAAGGGAAAGAGTTGAGAAGCTTCTTTCCATGGGGAATATTTCTGTTCTTGATACTACGATTGAACCATATCCTGGCATTGCTCACGATTTTCAGTCTAGACAAGATGGTGTCTCCCTTTTCTACAAGAGAGACGGGAAGTCAAAAGAGAATGAGGATGCGAGCGTTGTTAGCATCTACGACATCGATGATCCTTCCTCTTGGATTGAATACTGCTACATATTCGGAAAAGACGACAAGTGGCATTACTTCAAATGTGGTGAACTCAATAAAGGCTTCAAGGACTTAGAGGCTGGACTTGATGAAGAATACAAGAAACTCGGATTTGAAAGACCGGCTGGTTATTATGGCTTCTTCACCGATGAAGACGTCAAGAAAAGAGTCTATGAAGAGAAGGCGAAAACACAAGAAATGTAGCTTGTTTGTCTTGCTGTATATCTTCACATTATTTGCTTTCAGCGTGACTTTCTTCATTAGAAACGAGATGTATCTAAGAGGAATCGATGCTAGTGATGATATTGCTACTAGCATTGTTTTCTCTATTGATTCTGCAAAGGTAATTGATGCTTATAAACTAACAAGAAGAGAAAGATATGAAGCTGCAATTTACATCGATTCCTATTGGAGAAAGGAAGGAAAGCATTTCCGTTCCATCGAATCGATTGAAGCTGAAATATACGCTCATCGGATTGCCTATCTATTAGGAATAGACAAAGAGAGGTCGAAGGACGCCGACATCGACCTTAAAGAAGACAAAAGAATATGCGTCAAGGCGAGTTATATCGCCTTGATGGCTTTCGGCGGATAAGGAGGAATATGAATTGAAAAACAATCAAAAAGAAGTTAAGGAGAAGCTCACATTCGAGAATTGTCCTGATGTCATGGACGGAAAAGAAGTCGCGGAGCTATTGCATGTTTCACCAAAGACAATCAATCGCTTGGCTGTCTCAAATGAAATCGGATCATTCATGATCGGAACTGCAAGAAGATTCACAAGAAGATGTATCTTCAAGTTCATCTATGAGAGAACCGGTGATGAGCAATTCAACGTGAAGGATTTCACAACAGGTGATATTTCCTTCCTTCATCAAAATACTAAGTCCCATGATGACTATGAGGCTTGTCTATGACATCGGGCAGACTTGTTCTGTCTAAGGGTAAATACTATGCCGTCATGTATTGGCAGGATCCATTAACCCACACAAGGGTTGAGAAGTGGATTGGCCTTAAGTTAGGTGAGAAGGGAAATGCGAAGAAAGCCAAGGCGATGCTTGACGAGTTGAAGAGAAACTTTGACCCAAAAGATATCGTTAGAACCAATGTCACTCTTCTTAAGCTGGGTCTTAACCCACTTACCGATGATGGGAAGAGAATGAAGAAGAGTGATGTCGCAAAGAAAGTGATGGAAGTTGCTACAAGCGATATCCCCGTTCAAATTGCCCAAAATTTGCAAAACGGAATGATACTTTTCTCGGATTTCCTTAAGGTGTGGCTAGAAAGACTGAAGCCGACAGTCAGGGCTGTCACCTATACTGGTTACCATTACAGCATTTACAACGTAATCGCACCTTACTTCCAAAAGCATAGGATCTTCCTTCAGGATATCTCTCCAGAAGATATCGAGACTTTCTACCAAGAGATGCTTCTGACAAGGAATTCCAATACCGTTATTCGTTATCATGCAAACATCAGAAAAGCTCTTCAGTACGCCTTCAAGAAGGGATATATCCTAAATAATCCAGCTGATCGAGTTGATAGGCCTAAGAAGTCTGTCTATGTTCATTCCTACTATAACAAGGATGAGATTGAGGAACTTTTGAAGAAGGTTAAGGGTACTGAACTTGAATATCCAGTCACGATGGCGGCTATCTACGGATTAAGAAAGGAAGAAGTTCTTGGTCTTAAATGGGATGCGATTGACTTTCAATACAAGCAGCTCACAATCAAGCATACGGTTACTGAAGCTATTGTGAATGGTAAAAGAGTTGAGATTGAAGCTGATACTACTAAAACCAAGAAATCATTCAGAACATTGCCTTTCGATCCAGGTGGAGTCGTTGAAAATCTTCTTCTAGAGATGAAGCAAAACCAGGAGAACTGGAAACAATTATTTGGTAGAAGCTATGATACCAAGGATGAAGCCTATGTCTTTTTAAGACCTAATGGCCAAAGATACAAAACCAACTGGATCACGATGGCTTTCTCTGATTTCCTTAAGAAGAACAACATGAGAAAAATTAGGTTCCATGATCTTAGACATACTTGTGCAACGATGCTAAGACATACAGGAGTTCCGATGGAGGATATCCAAAAGTTCTTAGGTCATTCAACAATCACTACAACAGAAGGAATTTATGCCCATTTCGATGATTCACAACATAAATCGACAATCATGAAATTATCTGATTATCTTTCTAATAAGACGAAGGATGATGAGAATGGGAATGTCGTGAAAACCAAAAAGAATAAAGAAGCAGAGAAGTAACTGAATATAAGCCTCCTAGACCATTGCGTTTGGAAGGTTTTTTGCGTTGTAAAAGCATTTTTAGATTTTGAATGGCTTTTATCATTAAGAGTTTATGTGGTATTGCTTAACCAAAAAATATGGGTTAAAATATAAGTAAAGAACAACCATATTATTTTTGAAAACAAAATATCCGATAATGTAGTCAGACAAGGAGGATGATAACATGGGATATTTCAAAGTTATAGCTAAATGCGGTCATGTTGGAAGAAATAATTATGTTCTAAAAGCGTTTTATATCGAAGCTTCATCTAAAAAAGAAGCGGCTAGAATCATTCGATATACACCACGAGTAAAGCATAACCATAAGGATGCGATACGTGAGGTGATAGCCATATCTTTAGAGGATTATTGCCAAGGCAAAAAAATAATGAGCGAAGATCCTTATTTCAATGTTCACAGTAGACAAGAACAAGAACTTCGGTGTCCTGATCTACATGAATTTACATACAGGGAAGAAGAAATACAGAGATTTCACAAAAAAGGAAGCTTCAGACATATCAAAAATGAAGCGTTGCTAAAAGAAATGAAAAAAGAAATGGAAGGTGGTTACTTATATGAATAAGAAAAGAATGGGTCAGTTCTTGAAGAAACTAAGAAATGAAGAAAATTGGAGTCAGGAGGATGTCTCTAATAAGTTCCTTGAAAAATATTATGATGTAAGCGTAAAGGCTATAAGCGATTGGGAAAACGGAAAGACAATTCCAGAAATTGAAAAAATGGAATTTCTTTCTAAATTATACAATGTGACAATCGATGAAATCTTAGATGGCGATGAGTTTCAAGAGAAGAATTATTACGAACAATATATCTTTGCTAATCAGAATTGGTATCAAATATATGGAGCAAGTGATGGTATTTTCAAAACTCGTCAAGAACAAATAATTAAAGTCATCAAAAGATTTAAAGAATTATTAATAAAGAAAATTAATGATGATGAGACTAGGAACGAGAATTCGGAATTTAAATTTCTATTTGAACATTTCTATGCCATTTCTGATTATGCAAAGAAATATGTTCACACGGATGTAAATGATGATTATCTAAGATTGATAGAAGCAATTCGAAATAAAAAGTTGGAATTAGGCAATAATGCTAAAAGAGATGCTCTATATTTTGAGATATCTAAATTTATTAAAACTACAGATGAAATTGATCTTTGTCTCAATGATATCATTGATGATTTGGCATTAAGTGAATATGTAGGCAAAAGGTTTAAATTGATCGAATGGTGGGAGAAAGATATGCTCTTGATGTCTATCCAGCAAGGAAATATAGTTCATAATCCTGCAAAATGTGGTGCGAATTCTCTAAAAAGGTATGAGAGTCTCCATGGCAAGGAATTCGATGAAAATGAATCCGTTCGAAATGCAGTTAGATACATGATTGAGAATGGTGCTTGCTTGAATTACCAGTTCATTAATATCATCTTAAAAAAGAAGATAAAGACAAGATTGATTGATCGAATTGAGAAACTCTATTTATTGTGTAAGAAACCCGTGACGTGCTCTTACATGGAAGATGAGAAAACTTTCACGCGCTATGTCGAGAACAATCGAAAGAATCGGTTTGTTGCTAATTATTATTATTTACTTAAACGTTCCTCTGATTTTTTTAATTTGGATATTAATGAATTATACGATTTTGTATGGAAATACGATCCTGATGAAATTTCTGATGATCTTTTAATTTCTTTTGCAAAAAAACTCAATATAGACACAAATCGAGATATGAAATATGTTCGTGCAGATTTCAACAGGTTTTCATACATGTTGGATCCATGGAAGGAATATCGAGCAAAAGAAAAAGAGATTGAAGAAAGAACAATCGAATTAAGTAAACTCGAAGATAAACTAAAGAATGGTGAAATTTATGAAATTTCCGAAAAAGAAGAATACATCGGTGGAAAAGATTTCTCCTCTATGATGGATTACTTTGAGTACTGGAAAACATTGGTATCTCTTGATGAACTTAAGGGAATGCGAGATAAAGAAAAGACTAAAGAACTTCTTGAAAACTTAAATTCATATTCTCTTGAGGATATTAGAAATCTTTATTTGAAAGAAGAAATTAAAGAGGAGGATGAGGTTGATGAATAACATCAGTTTTGAAAATATAGGCAATTTTGTCAGGTCTCTTAGAAAGGAAAGAGATTTGACTAGCGAGGAAGTCGCAAAGTATATCGGTGTAACGAAAGCAGCTGTTTCTCAATGGGAAAATGGAAAAGGAATCAAGTCGGAGATGCTTTATGCTTTAGCAAGATTCTTTGATGTGAGCGTCGATGAACTTATTGAAGGCAAAAGAAATGGTGAATCAAGTAATGATTTCATCAAAAGGAATTATGATTTGTCCCTATTTGAGTTTGATGAGAATCACTGCGATGATAAATCAGGTGATGAATATTTATCACGTTTAAAGCAAATTAAAAATAGATTCTTTTTATTATTGAAAATATGGGCCTTTGATGAAATGGCCAAGAGCCAAAAAGAAGAATTTGACTTCATAAGCCAATATTTTGAAAGAGATAGTAATTATCTTGCCAATTTGAAAAATGGAAATGGATTTATGGGGCTTTTCAATGATAATGATGTTAAAGAGATTATAAGAAATAAAATAGATTGTATACCTTCTAACGATACCAATGAAATAGAGTGGGAACTACAAAAATTTTATTACATCAAGTCTGAATATTTTAAGAGCGATTTGGTTTGCAAAACAAAAAGTAATTATTTGTTAAGTAAGCTTCTTCAAGTTATGAATCAGGTAGAGAAAGACAGCCTCTTAGCTATAAATTTTAGCATTGAGGAGACAAAAATAGAAAGCAACGGATTCTCTAATTATGAATACAAAACAAAACGAGACCTTACCATCAATGAAATTGAAAATAGACCATATCTTAAGACGATGCTAAATAGTGGATGTAACTGCATGAAAGAATACAAAATGCCATCCTGCATAGAAAAAGAAGATTTAGATCATCTCGAAGGAGAAGTCTACGGAACTGTTGAAGAGATTTCTTTCGATGACTACTTAATACCTTATGGTAAGGGATATAGTGGGAATGAGCTTGTCGGATCTTTGCAGTATTGGAAGACGTATTCCTATGAGCAATATCAGTCATTTATCGATACGAGAAAGACTGAATACTATAAAGCATTAGTCAATCTTAAAGATACTAATCCTATGGCTTATTATGACGCCTTAAAGAAATATTATGGAGGTGATTAAATTGAGCATCGATAAAATAAAAACAACATTTACAAATTTAAAATTCTTCAAATGGTCATTATGGGTTTCATTATGTGCACTATCTTTAGTGCCTGCTATATATCAAACAATCAGAACATTCTTGATATCTACAAATGCATCTTCATCTGGCATTGATATCATCGGTCAGATGGAGTGGTATGACCTTATTGATGAGACAATCAAGGCTTTTCTTATCGTACCTTTATATTCAATCTTGAATAAGATCTTCAAAGAAAAGGACGAGAAAGGCTCTTCATTTGTATTTAGATCCTTCCTGATTGTGTTTGTTCTATATTTCATCTTCAATATTGGAATATTCATCTACGGAAACTCTTTGATCTCTTATATGAACCCACAGGAAAACGATATCTCCGCTATTAGCACATATCTTAAACTTGAGACGATTGCGTTCATGATAGGAATTATCCCTTCGTTCTTCAATGTCGTATTCGTAGTGGCTGAGAAACCTAAGAATGTTTATATCTTCCTTGGCATCCAAGTTGTTCTAGGAATTGTTGCCGATTTCCTTCTTATACCGTCTATGGGTGTCAATGGCATTGCTGTTAGCAATATGATTACGAATTCTATCCTAGCTATCGCAGGATTCATTGTCTTATATTGTGAGAAACTTATAAAGCCTTGCTTATTTAGCAAGGGAGATAAAACAGAATATCTTTCTTGGCTGAAGGTTGGATTATTCTCTGGAACTCAACAATTCATCGATAACATTGTTTATGCCTTGATGATTGGCAAGATGGTCAATATGGTCAGCGAGCAGGGTAACTACTGGGTAGCCAATAACTTCATTTGGGGATGGTTATTAATCCCTGTATCAGCGATGGCTGAAGTTATTAAGACGGA